>SLED01000348.1 GCA_007124945.1 Salinibacteraceae bacterium
CAGACATCTCAGGCGCTACTCCCCTTCGCCGCAAGCTACGGGAGATCGCAACCGCTCGTGCACTCGAGCGCGAACTGTCGAAAGACCAGATTCTGGAGCTCTATCTAAACACCGTACCATTTGGACAGCGGGCCTACGGTATCGAGGCTGCAGCACAGGCATATTTTAGCATATCCGCAAATGAGCTTTCCACGCTTCAGGCCGCCACGCTGGTCGCGCTTCTGCGCGGCCCATCATTCTACAACCCACACCGGCATCCGGAGCGAACGCGAGCACGGCGCGCCACCGTGCTGAACCGAATGGTGGAGACCGGAAAACTTGGGATGAATGAAAGGCCCGATGATGACGAAGCCCTTGGCCTCGCGCCGCGCCAGTCAGCCGAGACCGACTCCATTGCTCCCCATTTCCTGGATAGGGTCCGGCAGCAGGTTCGATCCTGGGCTGCTGCCAGGGATATCGATCCTGGCCGAGCGGGACTGCGCATCCACACCACACTTGACCCCGAGCTGCAGCGCAAGGCCGTGGCTTCACTTGAGAAGCGCACAGCAAGGCTTCAAGAACAAGCGGCAGCTGCGTGGGAAACATCTGCCCACACAAGTACAGGTTCGAGCCCGGAATCAACCCGAGCATTCCCCGGATGGTGGGACCAGAACGAGACACGTCTGCTGCTACACCTTCGCAGGACTGGACATTATCAAAATCTCACCGCTCAAGGGTATTCCCCGGACGAAGCACTGGAACGGCTTCGGGCAAACACAGCCGTCGTGGACTCGATTAAGTTCGCCGCAACACGCCTGGACGCCGGACTGGTGGCCATCCATCCGACAACCGGGGCTGTAAGAGCGTACGTGGGGGGGCGCGCGTACGACCGCGACGCTTTTGATAAGGTATCGCTCGCGCGGCGACAGCTCGGCTCCACGTTTAAACCCTTTGCCTACGCCGCAGCGATGGAGCGTGGGCTCTCGCCCTACGACCTCGTACAGGATTCCGTACGCACCTATCCGGTCAGTGGCGGGCCAGACTGGCGTCCGCGAAATGTTGGCGGGTACGCCACCAATGAACCCTTCACGCTTCGTGAAGCGCTGGCGCTCTCGAAGAACACCGTCGCTGCGAAAGTGGGGGCCACCCTGGGCGCTGACGTCCTTGCCGACGCAGCAACTCGCGCTGGAATCAAGTCGCCACAGCGGCCACATTTGTCCCTCGTGCTTGGCACAAGCGAGGCATCTCTCCTTGAGCTCGCCACCGCCTACACCACACTTGCAAACAACGGCCGCCACAATCACCCACACCTGATTTCACGCATTGAGGACGGCTCCGGCCATGTTCTCAAGTCGGCTACTCCGGACGATCAGCAAACCATCTCACCCTATGCGGCTTACTTGACCGTGGACATGCTGCGCGACGCGGTAACATACGGCACAGCCGCTGAAATCCGCCGCTCCTACCAGATGCCTGGAGACCTGGCAGCAAAGACCGGTACCACGCAGCACGGCGCCGACGGGTGGTTTGTGCTTATGCATCCCGCACTTGTCACAGCCTCGTGGGTTGGCTTTAATGACCCGGCGGTGCGCTTCCGATCGGCGGAAGATGCGCAGGGCAGCCGCACGGCCCTTCCAATTGTAGCCGATTTCTTCGAACGTGCGTTCGCCGAAAACCCTCAGTGGGCCCACGAAAGATTCCGTGCACCGCGAGGCCATCACATCCCCCATCCGGCCTTTCTGAGGGAAGACCAACCCAGCCAGAGCAGGCCCGTACACCTTCCCACCCCGGCAAGCATCGACAGTACGGTGTTAGCCCGATTGCAGCGCGTCCCGATGCCAGCATCCATCCGCACCAAACTTTTCCCGGAAGAGGGTGATGATATCGCGAAAGAACTTGCACTGCACCATGCAACAGACGATGTAATGACGCTTCTGCGCGACCGGATGGATCAAGGGCACTCCCTCCTGCGTCGTGACTCTCTCGCAATGCCAGAGCCGACGGAGCCGGATGCCGAAGCGATACTGCGCCGGCGGCTTTACCAATGACAGACCGCATGGTCCTTTTCATCTCCGACACACATCTGGGAGAAGGCCCGAAGAGCCAAGCACGAGCCGAAGAAGCCGATCTAATCAGGTGTCTACAGTCACATCAGCAACGCGTATCGCATTTATACCTGCTGGGCGACCTGTTTGAGCACTTCATAGAGTACGACCACCTCGTCCCAAAAGGATTCGTGAGGCTGCAGGGGTTACTGGCCCGCTGGAACGACCTGGGCATCCCCGTCACATTCCTCGCGGGAAACCACGACCCGTGGAACCGCACCTATCTACAGGAAGAGCTTGGTGTAGCATTTGAGCCAGACTCCGTCATCGCGCAGCACTTTGGCCAAACCGTGTATCTCCGACATGGCGACGGCATGTCATCCCTGGCGCAACCTTATCGCCGGCTAAAACCCATTTTGCGACACCCTGTACCCACGACGCTCTATCGCTGGTTACTTCCGGGCGATTTCGGAATGGCTCTTGCTAAATTCGTCAGTGCGCGCTTCGGAGGAAAAGACCCCAGCCCTGTTGCGGCCGGGGAGCTCCGTGCGATCGCACAGTGTATTTTAGAGGAGACACCAATCGACATCGTAGCGATGGGCCACACGCATATTGCCGACCTACAGCACTGGAAGAGTGGTGTATACGTCAACAGCGGCTGCTGGCGGGATGACCGGACATTTGGACGGCTCGATGCACACGGACTCCATCTCGTACGTTGGAACGGTTGGGCTACCGAAGAAGTTGACGCAGTTGCATTGTAAGAACGGAAGCGCGCGCGGTGATGCGCGTTCAAACGTACCCCTGGGTTTCCTATTGTCTCCGGCAAACTGCCGATCTGTACATGGCAATGAATTATTCTGACGACGAACTGAGCCGTTATTTCAGCGACCGCAAAGCTCGACGCGGCTCTTCTGACCCGTCCAACAAGCCCAAACGACGCGGCCCTGGTGCATTTTTCTACAACCGCTTCTCCTCCCCCAAGAAGGCACAGGCTGCGTACGCGCTTTCGGTACTCGTCGGGTTGATGCTGATCGGAGTGTTCTCGCTCGGTCTCTGGTTCTTGCTCGTAGAAGATGATATGCCCTCGTTGCAGCAGCTCGAAAACCCGAGTCTGGACCTGGCCACCATCGCCTACACCGCTGATGGTGAGGAGCTGGCCCGGTACGGTCGGCAAAACCGCTCGTGGGTCAACTACGACCAGATCTCACCCAACGTCATAAATGCACTGATTGCCACGGAAGATCACCGTTTCATGAACCACTGGGGCATGGACGTCTTCCGTACAGTCTCTGCCGTAGCGCAAACGGTGTTCACAGGACGCCAGCAGGGCGGCTCCACCATCAGCCAGCAGCTGGCCAGAAACCTCTACAACGAGCAAATTGGTTTCGAGGTAACGGTAACGAGGAAGCTGAAAGAAATTCGCACCGCGGTGGAGCTTGAACGGCGGTACACGAAGCGCGAGATTATTGAGATGTACCTGAACACGGTTGCGTTTGGCAACAATGCGTTCGGGATTGAGGCGGCCGCATGGACCTACTTTGGTACTACTGCTGCTGAACTGAGCATCACGCAGGCCGCTACCCTGGTAGGGATGCTGCAGGCCACAACCTTCTACAATCCTGTTCGCAATCCGGAGAATGCGCAGCGCCGCCGTAACGTGGTGATGCGGCAAATGGTGCGACATGGACTGCTGAGTGACGCTGAGTTTCAGGAGCTACGCACCGAGCCCGTTGAAGCGACCCGGCGTTCTGCCGAGGTTACCGACAGCTTCGCACCCTACGCAGCCGAACACGTTCGCAATCAGCTGAACCGCTGGCGACAGGATTCTCAGCGGGATATTTACGGCGAGGGTCTTCGGGTCTACACCACCATCGACTCGCGAATGCAGCGTGCCGCACAGGAATCGGTAGATGAGGTGATGGAAGGGCTCCAATCTGTTGTTGATTATGAGTGGAGTCGTGCCTCGGGCTGGAGCCTGGGTAACAACCTGGACGCCTACCGGCAGGCAAGCGACTATGAACCCTTCGCCTTCTTCTGGGAGCGGAATCAACCATTCCTCGGAAGCCTCATACGCAATACCGACCGATTTCGCTCGCTCCGTGAGGAGGGCATGGATCCCGCCGAAGCCGTAGCAACGCTGCAGCAAAATGAGGCCTTCGTGGATTCGGTGAAGACCATGGCCACGCGTCTCGAAGCAGGGCTGGTATCAATGGACCCGCGATCGGGTGAGATTCGGGCGTGGGTAGGCGGCCGCGACCTGGCCACCGACTGGTACGATCACGTTGCTATATCACGAAGGCAGCCGGGCTCAACGTTTAAACCCTTCGTCTACGCTGCAGCAATAGACAATGGCTACCGCCCGGATGATACCCGCGTCGATAGCGTCTTCACCTACACCGACCCGCAGACTGGCCGAGAGTGGAGCCCGTCAAACGCCGGCGGCCTCGCGTCCAATCAGCCGATGACCCTCCGTACGGCTCTTGCGGCGTCGAAAAATACGATCGCCGCTCAACTTGGCCTGGAAATAGAACCGCGCACCATCGCTTTCTACGCGCGACGCATGGGCATCCAGAGCCCAATGGAAGAAGTACCCGCCCTCTCCCTCGGCACGAGCGACGTCTCGCTGCTCGAACTGACCCGCGGGTACAGCACGCTGGCCAACGGCGGCCTCAACTATGAGCCGACCATCATTCAGCGAATTGAAGATCGGTTCGGTAACGTGCTCTACGAGGCCAATCCCTCTCCTACCGAGGCACTTTCTGAGGAAGTTGCCTATACGGTGGTAGACATGCTTCGCGAAGCCGTTCGCGCGCCCGACGGAACGGGCCAGCGCATTCAGTGGCAATTCCAGCTAAGTAACTTCGACCTGGCCGGCAAAACCGGAACGACACAAAACAGCGCCGATGGATGGTTCATGCTCATGCACCCTGACCTGGTTACGGGAGCCTGGGTGGGCTTCAACGATCAGCGCATTACATTCCGCACCGGAAGCCAATGGGGACAGGGCTCTCGCAATGGCCTCCTTCTGGCAGGCGACTTTACGCGAAGGATTGTTGATCATCCAGACGAACTCCTTGCAGAAGATCGTCGCTTCCCGC
>SLED01000364.1 GCA_007124945.1 Salinibacteraceae bacterium
CTTCTCTCGCCGAGGCGGGGATCGTGGCGCGTGAGTTTGTGGAGGTCGGCCCGTGGGGCATCACGTGGCTACAACCGTACGCGCTGTTCGGGTTAGATGGAATGAGTCCGGTTGCGCATGGTCTCTTCTGGAGTCTCTTCATCAACGTCGGTCTCTATGTAGGACTCTCGCTAAACACGCGTCCTACCGCCGTAGAGCACAGTCAGGCGCGCGCGTTTGTGGATGTGTTGCCACTCTCTACGCGTGCGACGTCCGTGTGGCGAGGCGAGACTTCTGTGGTTGAGCTCCAACAACTACTGAGCCGGTTTCTTGGATATCGCACGGCCGAGCGCGCCCTCATACGGTACGCGAGGAGGCAGGGTGTTAACACTGATTCAGAGGGCTGGAAGGATCAGATGGTGGCCGACGCGCAACTGATGCATCATGCGGAGAAGTTGCTTGCCGGGGCTATCGGCTCGGCATCTGCACACGTCGTGGTGGGGTCGGTGGTAAATGCAGAGCCGCTCAGCCTCGATGAGGTGATGGAGATACTCGACGAAACGCAACAGATGATTGCCTACAGCCGCGAACTGGAGCGCAAGAAGCAAGAGCTGGAACTCGCCACGCAAAGACTGCAGCGGGCGAACGAAAAGCTACAGGAGCTCGATAGACTGAAGGACGATTTCATCTCCACCATCACGCATGAACTTCGGACACCGCTTACCTCCATCCGCGCCTTTTCCGAGATCATCTACGACAATCCGGATCTCGACACCGCACAGCGCGAGGAGTTTCTGGAGGTCATCATCAAAGAGGAGGAGCGCCTTACCCGCCTCATAAACCAGGTGCTGGATCTGCAAAAGCTGGAGGCCGAGCCGATGACGCAGCAGCTTGAGCCTGTGCCGCTACGGACTGTGATAGAGGAGTCAGTGCAGGCGATGAGCCAGCAGATGGAGCGCGCCGGAGTAAAATGCTCAATGGAGCTTCAGCCTGGCGAGAGGGGCGTTGTTCAAGGGGATAGAGACCGACTCAAGCAGGTTTTACTTAATTTGCTTTCCAATGCCTTTAAATTTTGCGATGATGAAAAAGGAGAGATTGTGGTGCGTTTACACCGTAGCAATGAGAGCGTGCAGGTGGACGTGATTGATAACGGCCCAGGTATCGATGTTGACGAGCAGAATACCATCTTTGAGAAGTTCAGGCAGGCACGCTCCAAGGTCAGGGCGCGTCAGGGCTCTTCGGGCAGCGGGCTCGGGCTTACCATCGCGCAGCGCATCATCGTTGAGCATGACGGTCAGATCTGGGTTGAAAGCACACCAGGTGAAGGTGCAACCTTCTCATTCAAACTACCGCGATTCACTCCTTCAGAAACGGACGGATCATCTGATGAGCTTGACCGCGCGGATGAGGCAGCCTCTCGATAACTCCCCGTAAACTAACTCCCGTTAACTATGCCAATCCGTGTACTGATTGTGGACGATGAGCCGAGTATTGCCATGTCACTTGAGTTCATTATGGAGAAAGAGGGATATGACGTGGAGGTCGTCGGCGATGGGGCAGAAGCGCTCAATAGAATTGAGGAGGACCCCCCGGATGTGCTGCTCCTGGATGTGATGCTCCCTTCCCACGACGGCTTCGAGATCTGCAAGCGTGTTCGCGAGAACGACCATCTGAGCGGGGTGAAGGTGTTGATGATTACAGCCAAGGGGCGCGAAGAAGATATTGAGAAGGGGCTGTCACTGGGTGCGGATGATTACATCACCAAACCATTTGCTATCAAGGATGTGGTCGCAAAGGTTAAGGGCGTAGCACCGTAGAACAGCGTCGCCTCGTTGGATTTTACCCCCTTCATCAAGAAACGCGAATCCATGGATTCCTTTATTGGAAGCGATCCAGAAAGCGGGCTCGTTCACGAGCTGCTCGACACCATACCGGCAGGTGCGGTACTGCTTACCTCCGACGGCCGTGTAGCCCGGTACAACAAGCGGGCGCAGGCACTCCTGCAGTGGATTGTGCCGTCTGACAAGAGCGAGAAGGTAGAAGGAGAGCTCCACGGCATCTCGGCCGGCGACCTTCTGGATTCACATCTCCTTAAGGAAGCCTTTGCCGATGCTGAAGCAGTGGCATCCGCTAAACAGAAGAATGGCAGAAACCACTCCACAGCCCCGGACAAAAGCACTGAATCGCGTGATATAGATGCTCCATCGGCACCGGCTACCTTTGCGGTCTCTGGTCGGCAGGGACGGCTACTTCGAGCGCGGGTCCGCTACATTAAGTCCGGCGACGAACCGCACTATCTACTGTTGCTGCAACGACCCGATGAGACCGGAGAACACCAGCGTGCGCGTGAGCAATTTCTTCGGACTCTGACCGAGGGGATGCGCGGCCCTCTCGCGAACGTCCGGGCAGCCATCGAAACGATCACCTCGTATCCTTCAATGGACGAAGCTGTAGAGGAGCAGTTCAAGCAGATTATTCTGGAGCAGTCTGTCACGCTCAGCTCGCACCTCGACCGGACCCTGGCCGAGTACTCACGCCAGCTAAAAGACCGGCGCGCTAAGGATGTAATGGTGGGGTCTGATTTGTTGGTATTGTTGCGTACCACTATTCAGCAGGAGCTCGGCTTCGTTGTGCAACTACAGATTCCGTCAGAACCTGTACGGTTGCGCGTGGACAGTTACTCCCTGTCGCAGGGTATCCTACATCTGCTTGGCCTCGTCGAGAACGCGGCCCGTTTTACAGAACTTGACTGTACGCTCAGAAAGGAAGACGGAGAAGCGCTTCTAAGTTTTACATGGGAAGGAGGGGACTCGATTTCTGAGGAGCGGATGGAGCGTTGGCTCGGTCAAGAGATCGCCCTCGAAGAATCAGTCGTGACAACGACGCTAAAGGAGATTTTGGATCAACATGAAGCAATGGCTAATCTGGAGGGACTCCCCGACGACCGTACAGCATTGCGCTTTCGGCTACCCGCTCTGTAAGCATGTGCACGAGAACGCACATCGCCAGAAAAAAGGCCAGATCCCTTGACAAGTCTTCCGCTATGTATTACACTTCAGTAGAATATTCAAGAAAGCGCTTCCAGTTATGCGGTCTCAGGCATTTAAAGGGGGATTGATGCAGGTCACAGGTCTTGGCAGCTGCAATATACTACCATAGAGTAATATAATAAACTTAACCGCACATCAGCATGTCCACAGAATCAGCAGCTCAAGTCACCGCCGCGTATTCAGGAAAAGACGAAGTGTACGAGCCGTCTGCGGCCTTTCGCGAGGAAGCGCACGTAGGCTCAATGGAGGCCTATCGCGCCATGTACAAGCGCTCTGTGGAAGAGCCAGAGGCTTTCTGGGGCGAGCAGGCCGGGCGGCTGTCGTGGTTTCAGCCCTATAACAGCGTTAAAGAGGCGTCCTTCGCTCCCGAAAAGCTCGATATTAAGTGGTACACCGGAGGCGTTCTCAATGCCTCCTACAACTGTATTGACCGGCACCTGGACGAGCGTGCAGACCAAACTGCGTTCATTTACGAGCCGGATGATCCGGCAGATGGTGCTGAGCACATCACCTACGGAGAGTTGCACGAGCACGTGTGTCGCTTCGCAAATGTATTGAAGAAGCGCGGAGTGAAGAAAGGAGACCGCGTTACGCTTTACATGCCGATGGTGCCGGAGGCGGCCTACGCGATGCTTGCCTGCTCGCGCATCGGAGCGGTGCACTCCGTCGTGTTTGCCGGGTTCTCGCCCGATGCCCTGGCGGATCGAATTCTGGACTGCGAATCGGATTTTCTTATTACCGCCGATCAGGGAATGCGCGGTGGCCGTCCCGTTCCTCTAAAGAAGAACGCGGACAAAGCTTTAGAGCGCTGTCCCGACGTGCGTCACGTAATCGTGTATCAGCGTACCGGCGCTGACGTCAATTGGGAGGAAGGACGCGATCTCTGGTATCACGAGGAAGTAGCGTCGGTGGATGCCTCATGTGAGCCGGTCCCGATGAACTCCGAGGACCCGCTCTTCATCCTGTATACCTCCGGCTCTACCGGCAAACCGAAAGGGGTTGTTCATACCACGGGCGGATACCTTGTCTACACCTCCATCACGCATGAGTATGTTTTCGACTACCATGAGGGAGACGTGTACTGGTGCACGGCTGATGTCGGATGGATTACCGGGCACTCCTACATCGTGTACGGCCCGCTGGTAAATGGTGCCACGCAGGTCTTTTTTGAAAGCACCCCAATGTACCCGGATGCCTCTCGCCTCTGGGAGGTCGTAGACCGCCACGACGTTAACATATTTTACACGGCCCCGACTGCTATCCGCGCTCTTATGCGTGAGGGGAACAGCTATGTTGAAAAGACCGACCGGTCGTCGCTGCGCGTGCTCGGCACCGTGGGCGAGCCAATTAACCCCGAGGCGTGGCGCTGGTATCACGAAAAGGTCGGGCGAGGCGAGTGTCCGATTGTGGATACCTGGTGGCAGACCGAGACAGGGGGCATTATGATCACGCCGCTTCCCGGGGCTACCACGTTAAAACCGGGCTCGGCGTCCATACCGTTTTTCGGTGTACAGCCGGCCGTCCTGGATCAAGAAGGCAACAAGCTTGAAGGCCCCGCTGAAGGACTTCTTGTGATGGAAGATAGCTGGCCCGGGCAGGCACGTACGGTATACAAAAACCACGAACGGTTCAAAAACACCTACTTCGTTCAGTTTCCTGGTAACTACTTTACCGGAGACGGCTGCCGTAGAGACGAGGATGGATACTACTGGATTACGGGCCGCGTAGATGACGTGCTCAACGTATCGGGTCACAGATTGGGAACAGCTGAGGTGGAAAGCGCACTCGTTGAACACGACTCTGTGGCCGAATCAGCGGTTGTGGGCTTTCCACATGAAGTAAAAGGGCAGGGCATCTACGCCTACGTAACGCTGAAAAGTGGTCAGAAGCCGACCGAGGAACTCCGCGCGCAACTTGTGCAGCATGTACGCGAAACGCTCGGCCCGATCGCCAAACCGGATCACATTCAGTTTGCCGATTCGCTTCCGAAGACGCGCTCAGGAAAGATCATGCGGCGTATTCTCCGCAAGATCGCAGCCAA
>SLED01000344.1 GCA_007124945.1 Salinibacteraceae bacterium
AAGGGATGGATATCGGCGGAACAGGTGCTTCGGCAGGCCCACGAGATGGATCAAAATCAGTATGGTCAGTATCTGCGTGCGCTCGTCGAAAAGCCGTCGACACCGAATAGGACGCAATCATGACTGTAGAGTCGACATCGCTGCCGGAGGTGCTGCTGCTCACACTGGATTCGTACCGCGACGAGCGGGGCGCCTTCATGGAGCTGTGGCGCTCATCTGCATACGAGGATGCCGGCATACCCGATCATTTTGTGCAGGATAACCTCTCCGTCTCTCGCAAAAATGTATTGAGGGGACTGCATTTTCAGTATCCTAAGGGACAGGCAAAGCTCGTTTCGATCGTGCAGGGACGCGTGTTCGATGTAGTGGTGGATATTCGTCGGGGGAGCCCGCGTTTCGGGCAGTGGACGGGTGTGGAGCTCCGCTCAGATAGGCCGCAGCAGCTCTTTATCCCAGAGGGCTTTGCACACGGGTTCGTTTCTCTTGAGGAACGCACGTGTTTTCATTACAAGTGCTCTTCGCTGTACGCTCCCGAATGTGAGCACAGCATCCGGTGGGATGACGCAGAAATAGGTATTTCCTGGCCGGTGCAGTCGCCCATAATCTCTGAAAAGGATGCTGCCGCACCGTATCTGGTAGAGCTTGACGACGACAGTCTTCCAGCGTACAAGCACGCGTAGCCGTCCTCACGCAAGTTCAGCGGCGAGCCAGCGAGCGGTTTCGCTGAACGGGCGAAACGTACAGGAAAGCTTTGTGCGAGCCTTGCGGTTGCTGTACCGATTGAACGACGTTGCGCTTCGCGCCTGTTCGCCAGAGAGGAGGGGCTGGGTGCCGGTAACCATCGCCAGACCTTCGGCGACCCCGGCTGCAGCACGTACCAGCGATGACGGGGCGCGCATGCGGGGCGCGCGTACACCGAAAGCATCAGCAAGGGTTGAGAAGATCTCTTCGAACGACAGATTCTCGCTGCCCAGGAAGTATCGCTCTCCGGTCTCACCCAGGTGCATCGCCCGTATCGCCCCATCCACAACATCGCGGACGTCTACCACATTGGTGCCACCCGGAGGAAAGGCGGGGACACGTTCACGGCGAATCCTGTCTACAATCCGTCGCGTGTTTTCACCCGGGCGACCAATGCCGAAGATTAGTGATGGGTTGATGATGGTAGCGTCAAGCCCTTCGGCAATACCTCGTTGGATCTCAAGCTCACTGTCATACTTGGAAATCGCGTACTGGGATCGGTCGTCCTCCGCCCAGGGATGCGATTCATTGATCAGGCCGTCACCGTGTGCTGGGCGGCCGAGCGCTGCCATGCTTGAGACATGGACGATACGCTCAACCTCTTCTCGCAACGCTCCATTTACCACATTGGCGGTGCCCTCAACGTTAACCTCCCGCATGGCCTTCCGATCGGCCGCGCCTCCAAACCGAATGAGCGCGGCAGCATGATAGACGCGCTTTGCTCCGTGGAGTGCATCCCGTACGGCGAAAGGGTCGGTGATATCGCCCACGTGGTGTTCAACCTGATCCGCAGCTGAACCCAGCAGGGCGAGGGATGAGGTGGAGCGCCTTAAGATGCGCACGGTAGTGCCGACCTCGCTCTCAACGAGACGCCGAACGAGCTGTGAGCCCAACAGGCCGGTGGCTCCGGTTACAAGGATATCGGCCATAACAAGGCGTGAAGAGAAAGTCAGGTGGGCAGATGATATCGCCCGTCAGTGCATGGGGATCCTTCTTCCTGAAGTCCTGCCGGGCACACGGATATCTGAGAGCCGGCCTTAGGCTTCAAACTCAATCAGAACCTCGTTTTTGCCCACAGCATCGCCAGGCGATACGTGCACAGCTTTTACCTGGCCATCAGCCGGGGCTTTGAGCTCGTTTTCCATTTTCATTGCCTCCAGTACCAGCAATCCCGCATCGGCCTCAACCGTATCGCCGGGCTCAACGAGCACGTCCAGTACGAGGCCCGGCATCGGTGCCCGCACGGTGATCTCGCCTCCCATCAGGCCCTCATCAAGGCCAAAACGCTCAAGGAGCAGGTCGCGCTCATCCTTCACACGGATCTCCCAGGTGTGGCCCGCAGCGGTAACGTTGTACGTTTTGGGCGACCCGGCCGGAGTCACTACAACCGGTACGCTTCGGCCGTCGATCAGCAGCGAAAAATGCTTTTCGGAGCATGATTCGAAGGAAAACGCAACGGAGCGCTCGTCAATCGTCAGCTCTCCATCCTCAAACGATAAATTGACGGTTCGATCTCCAATGAGCGCTTGAAACGAAGCATCCTTCATAAATGAAGCCGGGCTTGGGTTGAACGTGACTGAGCGCGCAAGATATAAAGCGCACACGACTTGTGCAGACCTTCTTGAGAATCTGACGAACACCTGATGGAAGCGCGGCTCACCCCGGAAGAAGTGCTTCAGGGCTACGTTGTCGGGGTGTTTCCGATGGCGCGGCCCGAGGAGGGGGACGCCATTTACTGGGTGCGACCCAACCCGCGGGGTATTATTCCACTTGACGAGTTTCACGTGCCCGGAAACCTCGCGAAGCTTGTGCAACGGAGGGAGTTCGAGGTGCGTACCGACCAGGCGTTTGAGGAGGTAGTCGCAGCGTGTGCTGATCGGGAGAGTACCTGGCTCTCTCCCGAGATTCAGCGCGTGTTCTGCTCGCTGCACGAGATGGGGTTCGCTCATAGTGTTGAAGCATACCACAACGGCGACCTTGCCGGTGGATTGTACGGCCTCGCGCTGGGCGGAGCTTTTTTCGGTGAATCGATGTTCTACCGGATCACAAACGCCTCCAAGGTTGCCCTCGTACACCTGGTGAATCAGATGCAAGCAGGTGGATATTCGCTCTTAGATATCCAGTGGGCCACCGACCACCTCCGACAGTTCGGCGCCCGGGAGATTCCACGAGCAGAGTACGAGCAGCGTCTTGGCAAAGCGCTTGCAGAACGCCCTACCTGGTGGCCGTTATCCTCATCCGAAAAGTAATGCCATGCACGTTTTCCTGATCTCCGCGTTTCTTGCGCTGCAGTTGCTCGGCTGTGATACCCAACAAGACGATGTGCAGACTGCCATCTCGGGGTCGCCGGTCGCTACGGGCGATGTTGCCGCAGCGCATGCGGTACCGGCTGATTCCACGCTGGACGACTTTGAGCGGGTGATGCAGAAGGCTCAGGAGCGGGAGTGGCACCGGCTTGAGGTTGGAAAGCTCATGCAGGAGATCGGCCTTCTCTTCCTGGATGCGCCCTACGCAGAAGGGCTGCTTGACGAGGATATGGAGGAGCGGCTTGTGGTTAATCTGCGGGCTTTTGACTGCGTGACGTACGTGGAGACGGTGCTCGCGCTGGCACGTGGTATCCTGGATAGATCCTACGCCTACTCGGATTTTGAGGCGTATCTGGAAGATCAGCGATACAGGGACGGGACGATCGACGGATATTGCAGCCGGCTGCACTACTTCACGGACTGGATCGCTGACAATGACGCCCGAGGAAACGTACGCGATCTGACGCGAGAGCTGGGAGGACAGCCCATGGATGACTTACCCACGTTCATGACATCGAACAGGGCCGCCTATATGCAGCTGGCTGCCAGCGATAGCCTGTACCAGGAGATGCAACGCATAGAAGAAAGGATTGCTGATCAGTCCCGCTACTTCATCCCACAGGATCAGATCGCGCAGGTGTACGACCGGCTTGAAGCAGGGGACATTCTCGCCTTTGCCACCGACATCGGCGGTCTGGATGTATCGCACACGGGGCTTGTGTTTAAAGGGGAAGACGGGAGCACCGGCGTGCTCCACGCCTCATTAGAAGATGGTGTGAAGGTTTCGCCGGATCTTCAAAACTACGTACAGAACAACCGTCGTCAAATTGGCATTGTTGTCGCGCGCCCATCGATCCGCTGAGAAGAAGTCCGCTCGGCCGGTTGGTGGCAGCTCGACACTCCCTCATCTACTGACCTCCCTGAGCGTCTATGCTCAACCGAATTGGTATCTACACAAGCGGTGGTGATGCACCCGGTATGAACGCTTGCGTCCGCGCTGTAGCGCGCACTGCCCTTGCCAATGATCTTGAGGTGCTGGGTATCAGGCGCGGGTATTCCGGGATGATCGATGGTGACATCGTGGAGATGGACGGCCGTTCTGTATCCAACATTCTGCAAACGGGTGGAACGATCCTGAAAAGTGCCCGCTCGTCGAGGTTCTTTACGGAAGAAGGGCGTGAGAAAGCTGCCGATGAATTGCGTAAAATGGGCATCGATGGGCTGATTGCAATCGGAGGAGATGGCACGTTTCAGGGAGCCTCGAAATTCAACGAGGAGCATGACATTCCCATCGTTGGGTGCCCGGGCACTATCGACAACGACCTCCTGGGTACGGAGGAGACGATCGGGTATGACACCGCGCTTAATACGGCGGTAGAGAATATTGATCGGATTCGTGACACGGCTGATGCTCACAACCGGCTGTTTTTGGTTGAGGTGATGGGTCGGGATTCAGGTTTTATTGCGCTCAACTGCGGAATTGGTGGTGGGGCTGAACTGGTGTTGGTCCCGGAAACCTTCACCGACATGGACGAGATCAAGGACCGAATCCTGTCTCTGATGTCTGCCCAGGCCCGGTCGTCCATCGTGGTGGTGGCCGAAGGAGATGAGCACGGAGGAGCCGCGCATATCGAGCAAATTCTACGCGCCGACGATGCGTTCTCGGAAATCGATCTGCGCGTGTGTATCCTTGGGCATACCCAGCGCGGAGGCTCGCCCACGGCACGTGATCGCGTACTCGCCAGCCGCCTTGGCGCGGCCTCTGTGGAGGCACTGCTCGAAGGCCATTCGAGCGTGATGGTAGGGGTGATGAACGGCGATATAAAGCTCACCCCCATGCGCAACGTGTGGAGCCGGAAGAAAAACATCAACTACGATCTGCTAAAGCTGACGCAGCTGCTCAGCTAATTTTTGCGACGTTATTTCTGCTGTTTGATGAAAAACTATCCGCCAGTTGGCGAAGCTGAGGGCAAAAAGCAAGACGTCGAGCAGATGTTCGATGCGATTG
>SLED01000407.1 GCA_007124945.1 Salinibacteraceae bacterium
GGGTCCAGTGGGCTGGGCGAAAGCGAGTATAGCAGCGGGCCTGGGGGTTGGTACGGGATAGACGGGTGGTTCGATGAGGCGTTGACACAAGGAGTCGTAGAGACGACCCGGCGGGTCGTCTACCGGCCGTCAAGTTGAATTCGTTCTCCCGCAATATCAGCGACACTGTATCCTGGTGCTTGTTGGTAATCGGTCAGGAATAACACCGAAATGTAAGCGCACGCCCGTACCCCCACATTCCCCGCTCCGTACGCCCAATACACCATTCAGCCACCTTTCGGAATAAGATGACACACTACGAGCACACGCAGTTAGGTCAGGTTACGGGTGGAGCGCTGCTTGCCGGTGCAGGGCTCGCGCTTATGGGTCCAGTGGGCTGGGCGAAAGCGAGTATAGCAGCGGGCCTGGGGGTTGGAGGCGCGCTTTTCTCCTCGCTCACGGTCCGCGTCACCGACCGCGAGTTGCACTTCTACTTCGGGCCGGGATTCTGGAATAAGCGCATTCCCCTCAACGAAATAACCTCCGCCCGCGCGGTCCGCAACAGCCTGTGGTACGGCTGGGGCATCCGCTACACACCCAGTGGATGGCTCTACAACGTGTCAGGGCTGGACGCCGTGGAGATCGAGAAAACCGATGGCGCCAGGATTCGCGTGGGCACGGATGAGCCCGCGAAGCTCGTCGAGGCCATCGAACAGGCGCGGCAGCTGCGCTAATTGCTGGCATACTCGAAGACAGGCGTTTCCACCGTCCGGCTTGGTTGCTCCTGCCCCTTTACGATTTCACGCAAACGCTCTACCGTCTCCGGGGCAAAATACCGTTCGCCCGTTTCTTCATTCACCCGCGCAGGTACATCCTCAATAAGATACACCTGACCCTCGTGTTCATAAGTGTACCGAACACGACGCTCGACCAGTCGCTCTTCTGGATATTCCTTCATAATTATCTCCGTATTATATAGTCGATCCACAGCTCCGGATTGGGTTCATAAAGTGTAATAACTTTCAGGATCGGGCGGGAAGGATAGCTCACTTGTACGTGTAAAGGTCGCCTTACCTTATCCCTACCAAAGATCAAACAACTCGGTCCATATTTATCCTCCGGATAGTCCTCGATGATCTGACCGTTTAATATGGCTTCTATAACACTATGAACGCTAATATCCCGCCGAATGCTCCGTTCGGTCGCATGCTCAGAAAACTCGATTAGTCCCGCTTCAACCTTGGCTCGAATCTCGTCGATATTTGCCATTACGAAGAGTTTATCCGGGTAAGATTGGCCAATTCCCGTGCAAAGCTCCTCGTGAAGGGTATCAGGCCTATTAATCAATCGGCTCAAAATGCGCCGTAAAGTGCCGCAGCTGCCGCGGTTCGTGGGTGATGGTGTAGCCTGGCAGCTCGTCCGTCCGTCCGACGATCTCCTCGAAGCATTCGATCACGTAATCGACGTGTGACTGCGTGTACACGCGTCGCGGAATGGCGAGGCGGACGAGCTCCATCGCGGCCGGCTCCTCGCTGCCGTCGGGCTGCTTGCCAAACATCACCGAACCGATCTCGCAGCCGCGGATGCCGCCGGTCAGGTACAGCTCTACCGCCAGCGCCTGACCGGGATACTGCAACGGTGGAATGTGCGGCAGCAGGCTCTTCGCGTCGATGTACACGGCGTGCCCACCAATCGGCCTGACCACCGGCACGCCCATCTCCAGAAGCGCCCTCCCGAGATAGCGCGTTGACGCGATTCGGTAGGCAAGATACTCCTCACGCACGATCTCCTTCAGCCCCTGCGCGATCGCTTCCAGATCGCGCCCCGCCAGTCCGCCGTAGGTCGGAAAGCCCTCTGTCAGGATGAGCTGATTGCGCGCCTCCTCCGCCCACGTAGCGTCATTCAGCGCCAGCCATCCGCCGATGTTCACGAGCGCATCCTTTTTTGCGCTCATCGTCATGCCATCCGCGTGGCTGAACATCTCCCGAACGATGTCGGCCACGTCCATATCAGCGTAGCCCTCCTCCCGCAGCTTGATGAAGTAGGCGTTCTCGGCGAAACGACACGCGTCCAGGATTAGAGGTATCTCAAAGGCGTCGCAAACCTCCTTCACCTTTCTGATATTGGCCATCGATACCGGCTGCCCACCGCCCGAGTTGTTCGTCACCGTCAGCATCACGATCGGGACGCGTTCAGCATTCCCTTCCAGAAAATCCCGCAACGCCGCCACGTCCATATTCCCCTTGAAGGGATGCTCATTCGATGGGTCCTTTCCCTCCTCTATGACCATATCCACCGCCTTCGCGCCCGTCGCCTCAATGTTGGCCCGGGTGGTGTCGAAATGGGTGTTGTTAGGGATGATGGACTCGGCATCAGCCACAATTCCCATAAGGATGCGCTCGGCAGCGCGGCCCTGGTGCGTTGGAATGATATGCCGGAAGGGCATCAGGTCGCGCACGGCAGCCTCAAACCGAAAGTACGACGATGAGCCGGCGTAGCTCTCATCCCCCTCCATCATGCCTCCCCACTGTTTCGAACTCATGGCAGAGGTGCCCGAGTCCGTCAGAAAATCTATGATTACGTCAGCTGCATCAAGGTTGAAGAGGTTGAAATGAGCCTCGCGGATGAGCTGCTCACGCTCGTCACGCGTGGTCAGGCGAATGGGCTCAACCGACTTGATCCGAAATGGCTCTATAATCGTCTTCATGAGTACCAGTCAAACTACGGTTGGGAAAAAGGCGCTGTCAAGATACAAATCTACGCCTCAAATGCGACCCTCCTGCCGTACAAGGTGGACCGCAGGCGGGCGCTGCGCGTTCTCTTTCCAGCGTGAATGAACATTCTTCGCCACTACCAGGCTACGGTTATGACTGAGACGGTAATCAGACAGGAGCTTGAAGCACCTGCTTCGGGCGCCGATCAAAACGGGCAACCTACGCTCCACCGTTGGACGCGCAAACGGTACGAGCAGGCCGTGGAAACCGGCGTGTTCGACGAAAACGATCGCGTAGAGCTCGTAAACGGGATACTTGTAGAGATGAGCCCACAATCCAGCCGACATTCAGCCAGCATTACCCTTGCCGACGAAGCCATAAGAAAGGTGATGCCAACCACCTGGCTAATCCGAACACAGCTCCCCCTGTCGCTCGATACCGTTTCTCAACCGGAACCAGACATCGCCGTCGTCGACGGCTCTCCGAGAGATTTTGTCGATGCACATCCGGAGACGGCCCTGCTGGTGGTGGAGGTATCGGATCGCACACTCGACTTCGACCGGCATGACAAGCAGGCTGTGTACGCCCGAGCCGGAATCCCCGTCTACTGGATCGTTAACCTGAAGGAGAAAGTGCTTGAAGTGTACGAAGAGCCATCGGGCGAGCGCTACCGTACCGTGAGAACCTTTGACCAGGAAGACGAAGTGCACCTCCCAAGAACACAGGAAACGGTGAGCGTCTCCTCCCTTCTGCCGTAGGATATTGCGCACAGATGTCCTCCCTCCCATGCATTCCGCCACGCAAGAATCCGGTCTAAAGTAACTCAATTGGCCGAAATCGCACCCATTCGCAGAAGGGAATAGAAGTTGTGCTACGTTGCATCGTCTCCGCGGTGTACCATCTAAGCTACCACCAACATGCTTGAGAGAGTTAGCTTGTATCGAGATTACTCCTGGAGACTATCGGCATCCGTACTGTCCGTATTTCTGCTCTGGCTGAGTCTCTCAGCGGGCAGTGTTGATGCGCAGATTTTCTCGCTACCCCACAACGATGACACGCCGGGCACCTTTTTCGGGGCATCGGTGGCTCTGGAAAATGGGCGGGCGGTGGTCGGTGCATCCAATGAGGAAAGCTGCGGCGAGGATGCCGGCGCTGCTTACATATTTGAGCAGGTTGGCGACTCCGGTAACTGGGAGCGTGTGGCGCGCCTTACGCCGTCAGATTGTGAGGAGGGTATCTTTTTTGGCCGCGCCGTAGCACTTAGCGGTGACCGGGTGATCGTTACAGCCTCTCGCGAGTTTTTCGCGACGCAGCGACCCAATACGGTGTATATTTTCGAGCGGGAGCCTGCGGGCGAATGGGTTGAAGCCGCTCAGCTGAGAGCGGATTTCGCGCACCGCGCCGAGGGTAGTTTCGGGGCAGACGTGGCTCTGGATGGAGATCGGGCAGTTGTAACCACGTGGGCCGATACGGAAGCTGGCGTTCAAGGAGGTGCGGTGTACATTTTCGAGAAGCGGGGCTCACGGTGGGAGCGAACGGCGCGCTTGACCGCAGACACCGTTGACGAGGGCGATGTCTTTGGCGGTTCCACGGCGCTGGAGGGCGATAGGCTGGCTGTAACCTCAGCGAAGCTCGGAGACGAAGGGCGCGGCTCGGTATACATTTTTGAACGAGAAGACGCGTCCGGTACGTGGCAAAACGTGGCGCGGATACCGGACGTAAACGACTTTTTCATTTCGCTTGACCTTTCACGAAGCCGGCTCGCCATTGGCGAGAGCCGAGCGGGGCGAGACAACTCCGGGCAAGTCCGCGTCGTCGTTCCTGATGCATCTGGGAACTGGCACGAACAAGCTCGCCTTCGTTCTCCGCGACCATACCGCGGTGGCGCCTTTGGAACGGAGGTTGCCATTCACGGCAACTGGATTGTGGCAACCGGTTTCGACGAGCAACTTCAACTCGATACAAATATCGACCGAACGGTCTTTGCGTATCGATACAATCAGGACGCTGCAGAATGGCGTTTCAAACACGTCATGGATATCGGCTCTGTTAGCTTTGGGGCGGCCGTTGATATTGAGAACCAGACTGTGATCGTGGGCGATGCCTCACAGGATACACCCGGGCGCGCTCACATCATTCATATCCCGTTTCTTGGGCCTTCGGCCTCGATGCCGTAACATCTGCGCGCTTCGACTCCTGAACGTCGCGCCCGGCCACCACACGCCACTGCAAAACAAAGCGTCCAACCGTTCCGAAGCATAAAAGGAAATGCATTCGAGCACAGGTAGGTAACGGTATATTTTTATCCTTGCGACTCTCCCCACCTAACTAAGTGAAGCCTGGAAGCCCTTTCTCCAA
>SLED01000343.1 GCA_007124945.1 Salinibacteraceae bacterium
ACACACGACAACCTGGACCAGCGGCTGCGCACCAGCCTGCGGGCATCTTTGGAGGCCACCTACACGCTCGATCTCGGGACGCAGCGCGCGCAGGTCTTCGTCCGTGCCGTGCAGCAGTCAACACGCAGCCGCGACTTCCTGCGCGAGACCGATGACGAGCAACGCAGCTGGACTATCAACACTGGTGTATCGCTGACCCTCCTCTGACCATGAATATCCGCACCACCATATTCTCACTCGTAGCGGTTGCCTGCTGGGGTTTTCAGACGCCAACCTTCGCGCAGCACGTCGTCCCGCTGCCGGATACGGTAGCGGCCGATATCCGCGTGCATCCGACGGGTGTCAACGTGAACGCTACCGGTGCTACCGTTGTATTCTTGACCTACGGTGGACTCGAGGACTACGAGCCGGTGGAGGCGCTCTGGTGTGCTGAATTGGAAGACGCGTTCCCGGCAAGCGGATTGCGCTGCCGTCCCGAAACGATTTTCGGACAGCAGCCAATTGGATTTGAGCTGGGCTCGGCGAGTGGCCAGCGTGGCTTCACCGATATCATGACGATCCCGCCGTCCGTGGCCCGGCGTGCGTATCAGCGTGCGCTGAGAGGCGAGCGGTCCGATTTCTTCTACGTGCGGCGATTCGAAAGTCGATCCGGCGCCCCCGATGTGTTCGTACCTGTAACCTGCCGCATGACGGGTGGCGGCGCCCGCACCCCGTTCGCTTTGCTGGATGTGGAACTGGGATTCGACTCAGAGGCAGAAGTGCAGTCCGTCCTGCGCGGCTCAACGCTTCCGCGTCTGCACGCCACCATCGCCTACAGCGGCACGGGCCAGCTGCAGGGACGATGGGAGGTTGTCAGACCCGGCGACGCACCTCCAACTGAACGCGACCTACTGACGGAGGCTACCCTCCCGATCGAAGAGCGCGGTCTGCAACGCCGCTACACGGAGGTGGGGCAATTTAGCGTCTTCCTGCCGCCCTCTACTGGACAATCATTCGTACTGCCAGGTCCCGATCCCCAAGAACTTCCAACCGATGTGGAGGGCCTGTACCAGGTGCTCCTGCGCGTGGAGGCCACTGACGACAAGGAGGGGGACTCCGATCTCGCGGCGGCCGGAGCGGGGCTCGGTGTGGTTAACAGCGGCGGCGTGGCAGGCTTCCCGCTGCCACCTCTCCGCTACTTCGTCGGCAGCTCGCACTCCGCTCCGATTGCCGGTGCAGGCGCGCTGGAGCTCCTGCGTCCCGGCCACCAGATCACCATGGCGCACGATGCGCCCATCACCTTCAGTTGGACCGCCAGCCCCTCTGCGGTGCACTACCGCCTCGATGTCACCGACCGCCGCGGCGGACCGGTACTCTCGGCAACGCTACCGGCAAGCCAGGGACAATACCTCGCTCCTCCATGGATGCGTGACCGCACAGACGACGGAATCTTTCGCTGGCGCGTCCTGGCCCTTGATGCTGAGGGCACGATCGTCGACGAGACGGTCTGGCGCACCTTCCGCATTCGCCCCGAATAGCTTCTTCCACACGACCGAAACGTCAGAGCCATGAATTTACGCACGAAGAGCACCCCCATTACCATAGCAGGCCTCCTGTTATTTTTCTGCTTCAGCCTCCTCGCCACGCCCGATGCGTACGCGCAGCGGACGCCAGACAACGGGGAACGTGACCGGACTCTCGAGGAGCGGGCGCACGACATGCGTGAGCGCGGAGAGCGAGCCGAGGACATCGCAGACGCCCTCATCCGCGACCATCGCGTGAGCAAAGACGATCTTGCCCGCATCTTCAGGCAGACGGGCTTCGCCCCGCGCGAGACGGTCAGTGTCTTGCGGGGACCTGCCCGAGCGTCACTGGACGAAGCGGTGCGTTCTCTCCGCAGTGCCGGGTTCGAGTGGCGCGAGGTGGGCGATGGATTGCGCGATGACCGCGTCGCGCCCGGAGAGGCCTTCACCGCCCTCCGAAACAACCGCGCCTCCGGCAACGACGCTGCCGAGGTGGGCAAATCCTCGCTTATGCTGGTTGCTTATGAAGTTATTTCAAACATGACCTCGTCCGGCTACGAGCAAACGGAATCGGTCGTTGGCGCGGCCAGTGCCGGCTTCGGATTCGGCGACCTCGGAAGTGCTCTTCACGAAATGCGGAGCGAGGCCAACAAAGCAGCGGGTGACCTCAAAGAGGCGGGTGCCACCGCGCAGGAAGCCGCTATCGCACTCAAGGAAGCCGGGTACGCGATCGTTGAGATCGCTGAGGCGCTGATGGGGCAGTACGGGCTGGCCTTCGATGGTCTCGCGGCGGCCCTTAAAGGCGCCGGATACTCGGTGGTGGCCATCGGAGAGGTGGGACACGCCCTGGGAATAGGCACAGTCGCCATCGCGGAAGCCCTCCTGAACGCTGGATACACCTATCGCCAGGTGGCGCAGGCGCTCTATGAGGGCCTTGGTATTGCGGTGGATGAGGTTGCCTTTCTTCTGAATGACGTTGGCGCCGGATTGCTTGTGGTCGCAGACGCCCTGTCGGAGCTCGGCGTGTCGGTAGCGACGATGCTCGACCCCATGCGAGAGCTCTGTAACTACCTGAGGGTACAAAACCCCTCCGCCTGTACGCCCATAACATTTACCCAGGGATTGCTGGAGCTCGGCGCAAGCTGGCAACAGGCTGCCGACATGCTTCTTGACCTCAACGTTGGACTGTCAGAGCTCGGGTTTGCGCTTGTCGAAAACTACGGTATAGCGGCCGTACCGCTGGCTATTTTTCTGGAAGCGCAGGGGCTCGGCGTGAAGTCGATTGCACTGGCCCTGAAGGGCATGAACGTAAGCGTAGCAGCCATGGCCCAGGCCCTGCACTCCGCCGGCTTTGCAACGGCTGAGCTGATCAGCGAGGGATTACACCACGCCGGCATCGCCATCGAGCAGGCCGCGGGCGCCATGCGACAACTCGGGTACGGTGCGTCCGTGGTGGCCAGCGCCTTACAGGAAATCTACGGCGATCCGCACGGCACCATCGGCCTGGCACTGCAGCACGCGGGCTACACGGCCAAGCAGATAGCTACGGCCCTTTACGATGGCCTGGCCGCCAATGCGCAGCAGGCCTGGGACGTGCTCGTCGCCATTGGCACCCCGCCTACGGAGATGATGGCTGAGCTACTGAAGGACGCCGGCTATTCCGCCACGCAGGTTGCCGAGGCGTTCCGGGACAAAGCGAACGCCACAGCGCTACAGGTGGCCCAGCGCCTCAGCGATGCGGGCTTCTCGCGCGACACCATCATGCCAGCCCTCGCCAACGCTTTCGACATGGCGCTCGACGCGGTCGACACCCTGCTGGCTTCGGCTGGATTGTAACCCCTTACTGTACCTATGAGGTTTGCCATGTTTGTCTTCAGTAGTAAATTGCCGCTTTACCTGCTGGTGGCCGTGCTCCTCGGTGTATGCGCGCCTCTCGACGTAACGGCGCAGCGCTCATCAGACGACCCCGAGGAACGCGCGACATCACTCCGCTCGGCCGGGGAATCGCCCAGGACCATCGCGGGAGAACTCCGCGATGTGTTTCGCTCGACCACGCTTGACCTGGCCGTCATTTTCCAGCGGACCGGTTTCTCAGCGGAGGAAACTGCCGATGCACTCAGCAGCGCCCCTCGCATAACACATACAGAAGTCGGCTCAGCCATGAAGGAGGCCGGCTTTTCGCTCGACGACATCGGGCGCGGTATGCAACGCAGTGGCGCGCGTACTGAGCAGGTCGTGGCCGCACTCCATGCGTTGGAAGCTCCGATCGACATCCTCTTCACGCTTGATGGCGTACAGCGCGATCCCGTGTCCATCGTGCCCAACGCTCTCGGCGCAGGCTATTCGGTTGGCTCACTCGTAGACGGCCTTGACAAGCACGGCTTTAGCAGGCAGGAAACAGTAGCTGCTATCGCCGTGATCGATCGGCACGCGGACACCCTGATCGGCACTGTAGCCGAACGCGGGTGGGCCGTTGAGGAGGTGATGTCTGGCCTTCGAGATGCGGGCATGCTGGCACCCGAGGCGGCAACGAAGGTTCGAGAAATCTTGCGCGTGCAATTGCTCGAAATGGCACGGGTACTCGACCAGGCTGGCTACTCATACGTCGAAATCGCTGAAGCTCTGCGCGAAGAATACCGAGTCAACGCAGCCCAAGCAGCGCACACACTGCGCGATATACTCGCCGAGAAAGGCGAGACCGCAGCCGCACTACACTACATTGCTGAAGTGCTCCGTGTGGTATTCGACGAGGAGGCCTACGGCGCGTACCTGATCCTCACCGAGATGGGATACGACAAAAACATCATCGGGCCATCGCTAACGGCCGGCGGATATGAAGTGCCTGTTCCACAAATCACCAAGATCTGGATAGACGACCATCGGTACTGGCACAGCGGCATCCTTGAGGATTACGGAATTGGCGCGCCCGGAGGCTCGTTCAGGGCCGACATCACAGACGAGTTCGGCATCGTTTACATCCAGGGAAATAACCTGAATGAGCCCGACCTTGAGGTGCTCATGCCGGGCGTCAGCGGTGGAGATGTATCCGGAAATATCCTTGAGAGCTCTGGCACAGGCACGCAGGATTTGTTGAAAGTGCAATTCTATAACTTTGCCGCAGGCTCTTTGCGAGTTGAAACGTGGGCGGGTGTGGGAGTCAGGCCGTCCGTAGGCCGCCTCACCGTTCACGAGTTATCTACCGACCTCCTAAACGAATTCACCGACCAGTTCAGCTTAACGATCGGTGACCCGGTCGGAACGGCTGCCATTTCGGTTGGACCTGAAACGCAAACCGCCGACATATCCCCTTTCCGGGTAAGAGGAGGCACCGTCGAAATCGTCGGGCTCCAGACGCGACAGCTTGACGTGTGGTTTTCTGAAGGTCCGCAGACGGGCACCGCCAACTTTCACATCCGCGTGCCCTTTGAGGAGACCGGCGCGTATAGCATCGACGGTGTCATTGCCGACTCGGTTGGCTACTACAGATGCAGCACGTTCGAGATACCCGGTATGACGTGTCCGAATGCAAAGCTCAGCCTCA
>SLED01000061.1 GCA_007124945.1 Salinibacteraceae bacterium
CCAAGCGATTGATAAAGATTTGCCACCGGCACGGAGCATTCGGGATGGGTGGAATGGCGGCCTTCACGCCCGGTTCTTCGCCTGAGCTGCGAGAAGAGCAGACGCGCAAGGTGGTAGAGGACAAGGAGTTTGAGTCGCGCATCGGCCATGATGGATGCTGGGTGTCGCACCCGTATTTCATCGTGCCCGCCATGAAGCCGTTCTCGCGGAAAAACCAGCTGGATGTCATTCCGGATATTGAGGACGAGCCGCCTCTCCTTCCCGACAACACTGGGCAGAAAACCATGGCCGGGTTGCGGAAGAATGTGCGCGTGGGTATCGCTTACATGAAGGGGTGGAACGAAGATATCGGATGTGTGGCCTGGGATAATCTGATGGAGGATCTCGCCACGCTGGAGATCTCGCGGGCGCAAACCTGGCAGTGGCTCTACCATGATGTAGTGCTCGACGATGGCACGCAGGTGACGCGGCAGGTGGTGCGTCAGGTGTTCAAGGAAGAACTTGAGCAGATAGAGCAGGAAGTCCACGACGTGATGGCCAAACACCCCGAAGAGGCTGCTGAAGAACAGCTTAAGCGTTTCCGTGCGGCTGCGGAGGACGCGGCCGCCATCTTCACCGAGGATAATTTCCGCCCGTTTTTAACCAATCGATCCGAGCTCGCCGGAGTGCCGCGAGAGAATCTGCGCGCTGCCCTGCGCACGACTTAACAACACAATGTATTTTTTCCTTCTTGGGAGGTAAAACTATGGAAGCTGTAACGACTGTACGCCCGCAAACAGACGAACAAATCGCCCGTGAGCTTGCCTCCCGGTGGTTGCGCGATGAACGCTGGAAAGGGATTCAGCGCTCGTATTCTCCAGATGCGGTCGTGCGTTTGCGTAATACATTTCCGATTGAGCATTCGATTGCACGCAGGGGAGCAGAGCGTCTCTGGAAGCTTTTGCACGAAGAGGACTTCGTGCAGGCGCTCGGGGCGCTTACCGGAGGGCAGGCACTGCAGCAGGTGAAGGCCGGGCTGAAGGCCATCTACCTGAGCGGCTGGCAGGTGGCCGCCGACGCCAACCTCGCAGGCAATATGTACCCGGATCAGAGCCTCTACCCGGCCGATAGCGTACCGTCTGTGGTACGCCGCATCAACAACACGCTGCTGCGCGCCGATCAGATTGCCCATTCCGAGGGCAAGAACGACATCGATTTTATGGCACCCATCATGGCCGATGCCGAGGCTGGGTTCGGTGGTGTGCTAAATGCGTACGAGCTGATGAAGGCGATGATTGAGGCAGGTGCGGCCGGCGTGCATTTCGAAGATCAGCTCGCCGCCGAGAAAAAGTGCGGTCACCTGGGCGGTAAGGTACTGGTGCCCACCAGCCAGTTTGTGAGCGTGCTTACGGCCGCTCGTCTCGCAGCTGACGTGCTCGATGTGCCCACGTTGCTCGTGGCACGCACCGATGCGGATAGCGCCACGCTACTTACCAGCAATGTTGATCCGATTGATCAGCAGTTTATAAAATCCGAGGAGCGAACAGCCGAGGGCTTTTACCACATCCGAAACGGAATGGAGTACTGCATTGCGCGATGCCTGGCCTACGCGCCGTACGCAGACTTGCTGTGGATGGAAACCTCTACTCCTGATCTGGAGCAGGCCAAGACGTTCGCCGAGGCCATACGTCGGGAGTATCCCGATAAGATGCTGGCGTACAACTGCTCGCCGTCATTCAACTGGAAAAAGCACCTGGATGACCATACGATAGCGCGTTTCCAGCGCGAGCTCGGGGCCATGGGGTACAAGTTCCAGTTCGTCACGCTTGCCGGATTTCATGCGCTCAACCATTCCATGTTTGAGCTGGCTCGTGGATATCGGGAAGAGGGTATGGCTGCGTATTCCAGACTTCAGGAGGCCGAGTTCGAGCTGGAATCAGAGGGGTACACTGCCACCAAGCACCAGCGCGAGGTGGGTACTGGTTATTTCGATGCGGTGCGCGACGTGATCACGGGCGGCACCTCCAGTACAGCGGCCATGCATGGCTCAACTGAGCAGGCGCAGTTCTAACCTGTCCGGAGACGCTTGATCTTACGGAGGAGGGTTCGTAGCTCGTCGGCTGCGAACCCTCTCTTCATGTACGGCTCTGGGCTACTTTTTCGTAGCAGCCGATAATGGCGTGTCATTCGCCAGAGCGGAAGTGCGGACGGATGATCCGGGATAGCGGATGTGGTCGATTCCGCCTTTTGAGAAACGCAGGGCCGCAGCCAGTGGTCGCTCGTCACCGTCGTGGTCAAGTTGCCACTGCGCCTGCCGGGCGAGCAGGGCGAGTGCCGTAGCATCGCCAAGGGTGAGCGCGAACCGGCGCGCTCCAGCCTGTATCGCTTCCGTTCCCTTTCGATCCGCACGTTTGAGCCAGGCCGCGGCAGAATCCATCGCCGCTCGAATGGTGCTGCCCACCTCCTGAAGCTCCTCCTGCCGGATTTGCTGTAGGCATCGGTTGATTTCATTGAGAAGGACGTCCAGGCCGCCTGTTTGCTCGAGCGCCCGCAGGACGTCCAGCGAAAGCACATTCGTTGTGCCTTCCCAGATAGAGAGGACCTGCATATCACGCAACAGTGCTGGAATGCCGGTGTCCTCCACATAGCCATTGCCGCCAAACGCCTCCACCACTTCGCTGGCGACCCGGATGCCTCGGTGCGCCGTGGTGAGTTTCGCGATTGGCGTGAGCAGGCGGAGCAATCCAGAGACATCTCGATCTCCCGCCTCATGCTCTCCCAGCAACTCTACGGTGCGGAAGGCAAGATGGAAGGATGCTTCGAACGTGGCCTGGAGCTCAGCCAGTAGGTCGACATGGAGGGGCTGCTTAGACAGGGGAGCGCCAAAGGCCTCACGCTTTCTCGCAAAATCACGCGCGAGCGCGATACCGCGGCGCATCAGTGCTACCGCAGTTATCGCATTCCACGTACGCGTGATGTTGAGCATCGGCGCGATAGCGCGGACGCCTCCCGTGAGTCCCGCTACCGGCGTGGCGGGGAGACCATCCAGCGTAAGCTCGGCCGTGGGCAGCTTCCGCGTCCCGAGCTTGTCCTTCAGCCGGTTGACCTCCACGCCTTGGAGATTTCCCTGCTCGTCGCGGAGCTCGGTATAAAACAGCGCGAGCCCTTTGCTGCCAGGGTCGTTTCCCTCTGGGCGGGCGAGTGCAAGTGCCATGGGGGCCGTTACCGCAGATGTAAACCACTTGCGACCATAGAGTCTCCACGAGCCATCATCCTGCGGGCGGGCTACGGTTTCGGTTCGGCTCACGTCAGAGCCGCCGGGCAGCTCCGTCATCCACTGACCGCTGGTCCAGAACGCCTCTGGCGAGCGGGAGGTGAGGCGGGGAACGGCGCGGTCGATGAGGCTGTCATTCTTTGCTTCGAGAAGCGCTCGGGCGGCGCCGTCCGTCATGGCAAGCGGACAGCCAAAGATGTCCGTTGCCGGGATGAAAAGGTAGGCGAGCGCCATTTGCTCCACACGGGCGGTAGCACCGGATGGCTCTTCGTAAGCACGTGCCACGAGCCCGTATCGAGCGGCGAGCGGTTCCGCCTCTTGCCACACCCTGGTGAGCTCGATGCGGTCGACGCGCTTCCCCCACGCGTCATACCGGGTATGGACAGGTTCGGCAGCATATTCGTCCAGCTGCAGATCATAGAGCCAGCTGCCGGCAGCCTCTCCGAGTTCTTGCAGGTCAGGTTCAAGCGCTGATTGGCGTTCAGGTGATAGCGTGTGTTTAAGGTAGTTGCGTAACACCCGGTCGTCTACGTACTGATTGCCGAGTTCCGGAGGCGACTGCTCGAAAAAATCCATTTCACCAAAAGGCAAATGAAGCAGTAATAGGAGTCTTCGCGGTACCGGGATCGAACATCCGGTTTACACTGTTAAGTTGGGGTAGCCCGTTTGTTGCCGCCCTTATCTCCACTACCAGTGACGAGCAGCCATGGCCTTCTCATCTGAGGTGCTTACACTTGACATCAAGGAGCACGTCGCGTGGCTCTGGCTTGATCGACCGGAGCGGAAGAATGCGCTGGGCGATGCGTTCTGGCGAGATTTTCCGGATGCCCTGCGGGTCTGTGAGTCCGCGCCTGACGTTCGAGCGGTTGTGCTTCTTGCGCGAGGGCCGGTCTTTTCGGCCGGCATAGATCTGCAAGAGATGCGGCCGCTACTTCTTGGTGACGATGGATCGATGAAGTCATCGGCAGCTGATCGCCGCGCGCTACATCGTCAAATCGAGCGCATGCAGGATGCAATGTCCTCGGCAGCTGACTGTCAGGTGCCCGTGATTGCCGCAGTTCAGGGGCCGTGTATCGGAGCTGGCGTCGATCTTGTCACAGCCTGCGATATCCGCTTGTGTAGTAGCGACGCAGTATTCTCCGTCAGGGAGACTCGGATGGCCATGGTGCCCGATCTCGGCACGCTGCAGCGCCTTCGAGGCATCGTTCCAGAGGGCCATCTCGCCGAGCTCGTCTACACTGGGCGCGATATCGGTGCTGACCGGGCCGAGTCGATTGGGCTGGTGAACGACGTTTACGAAGATGCCGAGGCCCTCCGTAGTGGGGCGGGCAAGCTCGCGGGCCAGATAGCAGCGAATTCGCCTCAGGCCGTACAGGGTTCCAAGCGTTTGTTGCGATTGGAACGCCGGCAGCGCGAGGAAGAGGGCCTTGCTCACGGCGCGCTGTGGAACACCTCTTTTCTTCAGTCAGCTGATCTGGTTGAAGCGATCACTGCATTTTTCGAGAAGCGGCCACCGGATTTCTCCCGGTAGATGCCGTATCCTACTAACGCTTACTCCTATCTTTCATGGCTGACCTTTCTGAGAAGACCCTTTTCATCACTGGTGCGAGCCGCGGCATCGGTAAAGCGATTGCGCTACGGGCCGCCGCTGATGGCGCTAACATCGTGGTGGCGGCGAAAACAACCGAGCCCCACCCCGATCTTCCCGGGACGATTTACACTGCAGCAGGAGAGATTGAAGAGGCGGGCGGGCAGGCACTGGCCTGCAAGACGGATATTCG
>SLED01000182.1 GCA_007124945.1 Salinibacteraceae bacterium
AGGAGCAGGTCAAGCGCTTCCTCCAGTTCAGGTGGCACCTCGTACTCCTCCGACGGAACCGCAAACATCATGTGGAGGAAGTCGGAGGTGTAGCTGTTCGCGTTTTGCGGGTAGATGTACGCCTGCCCCATGGACTTCTTGTAGGAGAAGGCGGCAATCGTCTTAAGCTTGGCGAGCAGCCGGATGATGTTCAGGTCTACCGCTTCCTCATCGTTCGCGTGAGGGTAGTACGCCGAGAGCGATGCCACCATGGCTGAGAGGACGCTCATCGGGTGAGCGCTGGGCGGGTACCCTTCGAAGAACTTCTTCATGTCCTCGTGCAGCAGGCTGTGATAAGTCAGCCTGTGGCGGAATTCGTCCAGCTGGTCCTGCGTGGGAAGTTCACCATAGACCAGCAGGTAGCATACTTCGACGAACGACGAGTGCTTGGCGAGGTCTTCGATGGGGTAACCGCGGTAACGCAGCACACCATTCTCTCCGTCAATAAACGTGATACTACTCTCGCAGGAGCCGGTATTGCCGTAGCCGGGATCCAGGGTGATGGTCCCCGTTTGCTTTCGAAGAGAGGTCACATTGATGCCGGTTTCTCCCTCGGCACCGGTTACGACGGGGAGTTCTATGGTTTCACCATCCAGGGAAAGCGTAGCGTGCTGCATAGGAATAATGAGTCGGTTAAGGATCGAGAGCAGCGGTTGAAGCGCGGTAGCGCACATCTGGCATTCCGAGAGAAACTACACTCCGCTCAACGGATCGCCAACGCACCTGTTAACACCCTGCCAGCAGGACGCGCGAAGTGCCTTTAAGAAGAAAGGCGGCTGGCAAGAACATGTTCGCAGGGCGTGCAGAAAATGCCAGTCGATCTAATCAATGCTTCATGTCCATGTTTCTGGCGAATGCGTTCTTAACCAGTCCTGCACTGTGTGAAATATTCCATCGTTAATCAATTGCAACCGAGCGTATCCGGTACAGGTACAGTCTTTGTTGTGTGATAAGCTCCGACGCTGTTTCGCCGCTACCGATGCAACCCTGATTTCTTCCTCCACGTGAACGGTTCGTCCAACTCACATGCTCATACCCCTGGCCTGCCCGGTCACGCGTCGGTAGCGCACGAAGGCGAGCCGCCGGAGGAGGACGAAAAGTTCGCCGTGCTCGCGTGGATCGATCGACTGCTCCCGGAAAGTGCGCGGACGGATCGAGATGCACAGCGCCGCAGCCGGTTGCTCGTGGCCTGCTCGATAGGCTTCGCCGTGGTTTGCTTCTTCTTCGCCACGCAAATGTTGCTGGCCGGGCGCTATCCGATGGCCAGTGTCATCACGCTCTATGGCGGCATGGTGGCGGCGCTCTTCAACATTCCGCTTATCAAGTGGACACGGGGCACGATCGTCCCGGGTACGCTTCTATGCCTTGAATCAACGTTTCTGATTGCCTATCAGGCGTTCAACGATACGGGTATGATGGATCCCACCTTGCTGTGGAATCTCTTGCTCCCGTGGATGGCGGCATTTCTCATCGGGCCGGTGTTCGGGTTTATTTTTGCCGGAGTAGTCGTGCTGATGACCTCCGGTTTTTACTTCCTGCAGATCTCCGGCTATCCTTTTCCCATGTATTCGACGCAGGAGGAGGTGTGGCTCTTCTACCTGTGGTGCATGTCGGGCATTGCCCTCTTCATTGGTTTCATCGGCTGGATCTATGAGGGGCAAACGCTGCGCGACCTGCGCGAGTCTAACGACCGGTTGCGCGAGGCCCGCGATGCGCTGAAAGTTTCCAACCAGCGTACGATCAACATTCTCGAAAGTATCACCAATGGCTTCTTCGCCATAAACGATAACGACGAGTTTCAGTACATCAACAAGCAGGCAGAGCGACTGCTGGATGCCTCGCGATCGGAATTGCTTTCCTCTGGGATCGCACAATATTTCCAGTCAGAAGATGGGCAGAAGCTGCTGGACGAACTCCATGCAGCGAAGAAGCACTGGGAGCCACGCCTGAGTGAGATCTATTTTGGTGAGGTTAGCCGGTGGTTTGAGTTTCATATCTACCCCTACGCTGCCGGTACGTCGGTTTTCTTCAGTGACATCACCTCTCGAAAGAATTACGAGCGCCAACTGGTCGATGCCCGGCGTAAGGCGGAAGAGGTGGCGCGTGTGAAGAGTCAACTCCTGACCAACATGAGCCACGAAATCCGTACGCCACTCACAGCGATCCTCGGGTTCGCTCGCATTTTAGGGGAGGAGGCCACGGGAGACCATCAGGAGTTCGGAGAGCTGATTGAACAAAACGGTGAGCGACTGATGGCTACACTAAACTCCGTGTTGGATCTGGCTCAGCTTGAGGATCCCCACGCCGACATCGAACTGCGGCCCGTGGATCTTCGGACAGAAGCTGCCGATGCTGTGCACATGTTCGAAAACTCGGCAGAAAACAAAGGGCTCAATCTGTCTATGGATCTGAAAGGGTCCTCCTTTATGGCCCTGGCAGATGACAATTATGTAAATCGGATACTGGTCAACCTTCTTGGCAATGCCGTCAAGTTTACCGAGGAGGGAGGAGTCCGCCTTACGCTAATCGAACAAGCCGACGAGATTATTCTTCGAGTGTCCGATACCGGCAAGGGTATCGCGCCGGAGTTCCTGCCACACATCTTCGACGAGTTCAGACAGGAATCGACTGGCTTAAGTCGTGAACATGAAGGCAATGGTCTCGGGCTGGCCATCACGCGCCGCCTTACCGAACGGATGGACGGTACGATTGAGGTGGAAAGCGAACAGGGACGCGGAACGACCTTCACCGTTCGTTTCAATCCGGCCAGGGAAGAGGTTCCGGCCAGTCAGGCGTAGAGGTACTGCGAGGTGAAAAGACGCGTCCCGCCGATGTGGTTAGTCGCGCCGCGTTTGCTTCTGGTGCTCCCACCAGATAAACAAGCCTTCCTCGGAAGAGCCAAATGGGCAATTCGCGTGCAAGTACGCGTCCCACAGCATGCCTCGGAGCATCTGCGCCACACTCGGGTCACCGCCAGCCACCTGTAAGATTTGCTGCTGCATCCGTTGTGAGGCCGTGGAGCTGCTTAGGTTTGTCTGGCTCTGGGCGCTTTGCATGGCACGAGTAGTATAAATCATGAGGCACTTGTGCGGTACTTCTTGCAAAGGGTATTCCACGGATGAACAAGGCACCTACTTCTAACGCGTAAGTGGTCGCGAAAGCCGGACAAACCCCGATCTTTGGTATGCGAACTGACCGCCGCTTTGGGGCCAGGAGTCAACGAGAGGAACACCTTTCTACACGCAACCGGAAAAAATTACCCGGTTCTTTTGGATTATTCATCTCTCTTTTCGTACCTTCTAAAGTGCATATGCAAGTGATCTCCTCACGATTGAACACGTGTTATGTCCGACCGGAACGGTATGAAGGGCGGTGAAAACTTTGATTTGCGAGACATGCTGGACCAGGGAAAGCAGCTGGCATTTGACCAGCGCATCAGGTATTTCTCGGGTTGGATAAATGGATTGATGGATCGCGGAGAGGCGCTGTACCTCCGGGAGGTACTGTCGGCGGCCAGTCGGGAGGTTGAGGTCTATGATCGCTACGCGGGGAAACCGCGGAAGATGTTAATGTTCGGTTCAAACAATTATCTGGGCCTTACGGAGCATCCGTATGTTATTGAGCAAGTACGCCAGGCGGTTGAAGAATACGGAGCGGGTGTTGGTGGACCGCCGCTTCTAAATGGGTACACGACGCTGCATCGCGAGGTTGAAGAGCGACTCTCGGCCTTTAAGCGGAAGGAAGAGACGGTTATCTTTCAGAGCGGCTACGGGGCAAATGTGGGTATTCTCTCGTGTCTGCTCTCGGAAAACGATCTGATTCTCTACGACGCCTTCAGTCATGCATCGGTGCATGATGGTCTTCGTATGTCGCGGGCCGCTGCTGCGAAGTTCGCACACAATGATACCGACATGCTCGAGGAACTGCTCGTTGCGGCAGCCGATTCGCCGGGCGACACGTTTGTGTGTGTGGAAGGGGTTTATTCCATGGATGGTGATACGGCACCACTGGATGAGATGATGGGCTTGTGCCGTAAGTATGGAGCCTATCTGGTTCTGGATGATGCCCACGGAACGGGCGTGATGGGGGCTACCGGTCGAGGTACGCCACAGCTCTACGGGCTGGAGGAGGAGATTGATATCGTTATGGGTACCTTCAGCAAATCTTTTGGCGTGGTCGGGGCTGCGGTTTCCACATCAAAGCCGATCGCCGACTATCTGCGCTTCTTCGCGCGGCCCTACATGTTCTCCTCGTCAATTCCCCCGGCCGTGCTGGCTGCCGTACTCGCCGGCATTGACGTACTTGAGAACGAGCCGGAACGACACCAGCGTCTAAGAGACAATATCGATTACACCGTGGAACGCCTGCGCCCGCTTGGATTTGACGTCCATCCCATCTCGGGTGTCATCCCGCTGCCCGTACCCCGCTCCATGAAGATACGCGACGCGGCTTTCACCTTTCACAAGCAGGGTATTTTCATCAACTCTATTGAGTACCCAGCGGTGCCGGTAGACCAACAGCGCTTCCGCATCAGCCTTATGGCAACGCATACCAGAGAAGATATCGACCGGCTGGTAAGCTGTGTCGAGCAGGTGTGGGAGGAGCATGCCGGTGAAAAAGACCAGCTGCGCGCACGGGAATCTCCAAAGGCTGCCTGATCAGTAAGGCGCGCCAGATGGAGGAAACATAAAAAAGCCCGGAGCCGCCACAGCTCCGGGCTTTCCCACTTACACCTTGGTGCTCCCACACCAATGGTATGTGCCACACCCATAGTATTGGCAGCGTTTCGAAAGACTTAAGCGACCGCGCGATATTTTTGTGGCGCGCCGCAGAGACACAAAAAAAGAAAGACCCGACATACCCACCACAGATGCCGGGCCTTTCTCGTAAACGACACTAAGGGGTACTCAGCGTCTGCATGACCGCGTACAAGCGATCACTGCACAAGAATAACG
>SLED01000256.1 GCA_007124945.1 Salinibacteraceae bacterium
AGGACGATCTCCGAGTTACCGGTACCCTTGAATTCCTCAAAGATGACATCATCCATTCGGCTACCCGTTTCGACAAGCGCCGTAGCGATGATGGTCAGCGAACCTCCACCCTCAATGTTGCGCGCTGCGCCAAAGATGCGCCGCGGCATTTTTAAGGCATTGGCATCGAGGCCGCCAGAGAGCGTTCGCCCACTACCGTTTACAAAAAGATTAAACGTTCGCCCGAGGCGCGTGAGCGAATCCAGCAGAAGTACCACGTCCTTCTTCAGCTCAACGAGGCGCTTGGCGTATTCCAGTGCAAGCGTGGAAACGCGGACATGGTTGTCGTCGCCACGATCGTTTGATGAGGCGAATACCTGGGCCTTCGTCGATCGCTGGAAGTCGGTTACCTCTTCTGGGCGCTCATCAACCAGCAAGGCCACGAGCTCCACTTCCTCATGATTCTTCGACACACCGGCGGCAATCTCCTTCAGCATCACCGTTTTACCGGTACGAGGAGGCGCAACGATGAGGGCGCGCTGACCCTTGCCGAGAGGAGCCACGAGGTCGACCACACGCATGGTGGTGTCTTCCGCGCCCTTTACCAGGTTCAGTTTTTCATTCGGGTAAATGATCTGCCCGCTGTCGAAGTCGCGCGTCTTGGCCCACTCCTTGGGTTCCACACCCATGATCTTGTGGACCTTATCGACCTGCATATCACCTTTTCGGCCGGGCTTGAGCGTACCATCCAGAATCACCCCGTCCCGCAGATTGTTTTTGCGGATGACCGGAGGTGAGCAAAACGGATCGCTATCACCCTTGGCAAGGTCGTGACGCAGTTCACGGATGAAACCGAAGTTCTTATCACCAATGAACTCCAGCATTCCGCGAAATTCCTTGTTAGACATAAAAAGACTGTGCTTTCAGTTGTAGTTAAATGTGTCTCTTGACGCCGGCGAGCCAGTAGTTATTACCTGACATCCGGAAATAGTGAGAAACGCCTACGTGAATCAACGCTGCATGCTGCTATTGCAACGTGCGTCGGGCAGTACAGGCCCGCACGATCTCGAATGCGTTCGTGGTGCGTGGTCAAGCGAGTGCAAAGTTGAACGCGCTTTCCAGAAGCACCTGGTGGATACGTAAATGCGTATCGGAGGGGGTTACAATCTCTCTATAATCGCACGACACGCATCGTCATGCACCATAAAAACTTTCAAATAGGCCGAAAATGGCTCTGAAGGCTCGGTGCATGCAACGTGAGACGCACGAGCCGGATAACGGCCATGTAAGACGCAGGAGACATGAGCTCGAATGGGAATACGGCGTCGTAATGCGCTGCCGTTCATCCTTACTCATTTGCAGGAACGACGGCAAAGATAGATGGTTTCCGCACCACCGTCAACTCCCCGCCGTAGCTTATCCCACGATTACGGCTTTTTCCACATAAAGAATTTGTAATTGATGTTGGATGCGCTTCACTACCGCACGGTGGGTGCAGAGTCTAATCCTCCTGTGTTGGTGCTTCATGGATGGGGCAGTAGCGCCGAACTCATGATGCCACTCTGCGAGGGATTAGCAGACAACTTTCGTGCCTATGTGGTGGACTTGCCCGGCCACGGGCAGTCGCCTCCGCCACCGGAACCCTGGGGCATAGAGGAGCACGTGGAGCTGGTACGCGCGTTTATCAGAGAACGGATACACTCCGAAGAAGATGCTTCTCCCGTGCCCATCATTGGGCATTCCAATGGCGGACGCATTGCCCTGTTCCTTTCCTCGTTGCCGGATGCTTCGAAATGGGTCGATTCCCTGGTTCTTATTAGCCCGTCCGGTATTCCCCGCAGGCCTTCCCTCGTGGTTCGGTTGAAGCGCATGGTAGCACGCGTGCTGAAAGCCCCCCTTCCGCTCATTCCGAAACCGCTACGAGGCCCGGCTGAGGACTGGCTGCGCCACTCGCTGCTGTGGCGAGCACTCGGCTCGTCCGACTATAAGAAGCTCCAGGGCGTTATGCGAGAGACGTTCGTACGTACGGTAAATTCGTTCGTCGATGATCGCCTCTCACAGATTCATGTGCCCGTTGTTATATTCTGGGGAACGGCCGATGAGGCAATTTCGGAGGAGCAAGTGTGCCGGTTAGAGGAGGGAATTGCTGATGCAGGGTTGATTCGGTTGGAAGGTTCAGGCCACTACGGATATCTTGATGATCCGAACACGGTGATTGCTGCCACGCAGCACTTCTTGCAGCGGTGCCTGCAAGTTCAGCGCTCTACCGTGCCTCCGGCGTAGCACAACAAATCTACTCCCCTTCGCTCCCCGATGTTGTTTTTCGCTCTCGCAGCTCTTGCGCTTGTCTTCGCTGGCTGGCGGATCTGGCGTCGCCTTCGGTATTTTCTTCACATGGCTCAGCTGGAGGGATACCGGCCCAGCAGGCTTGGCCGGTGGTACCGCCAGCATCTGTCCCTTCTGGCTCGGCCATCGCACGGTGTTGGACTTGCACTGCTTCTGCTTAGCATTCCGCTCGGAAGTATCTTCTCGTGGTCGAACGCGGTGTTGCTGGCGCTGATACTGTGGCCTTTCGTCTTTATCTCCTCGCGCAAGTACCGCAGCGATCAACAGAAGAAGCCTCTTGCCTACACCAACCGCCTGAAGCGGTTGATGGGCGTTTCAGCGTCGCTGGCGTTGCTCCTTCTGGTGGCGTGCAGCATGTGGGGAGTAGCTACGGGGGCACCAACTGGATTCCTGCTCTTCCTCACAGGATTGCTCGCAACCGACTTCCTTGCACCGCAATTGGTGCTGCTTGGTACGGTACTGGTACAACCGGTAGAACGGTACTTTCAGGAAGGATTCAAGCGGCAGGCGCGCCGGCACATCGCGTCCCGGCCGGATCTCACAATCATCGGGGTTACCGGCTCCTATGGAAAAACCAGCACCAAATTTGTCGTCGCTGAAATTCTCAGGCAGAAGTACAACGTGCTGGCTACGCCGGGCTCATACAACACGCCCATGGGTCTGTGTTTGGTGATAAATGAGCGGCTGCGACCGGAGCACCAGATGCTCATTCTGGAGATGGGGATGCGTTACCGCGGCGACATCCGCGAGTTATGTGAGATTGCTCAGCCGGATGCGGCTATCGTCACAAGCGTAGGCCCAGCCCATCTTGAAACGATGGGCACCATCGAAAATATCGCCCGGGAGAAGTCGGATATCATTCGGCATGCCCGCTCGGGCGCACCGGTTTTTCTGAATATGGACGATCCGCTGGTGGCGCAGATGGCCGAGATCGCTGGCGGTCGGGTATGGAGGGTGTCAGCTAACGGCCACCGAGAAGCTGATATCGTTGCATCCGATATCGCGTATGGACCGGAGGGCACCTCGTTTACAGTGCGGGATGACACGGGCTCGTCGGCATCATTTACAACGAAGCTGCTGGGGAGTCACAATGTGCTCAACATTTTGCTTGGGGTGGCGGTGGGCCGTGAGATGGGGCTGCGCCTCCGACAGATAGCCCACGCGGTGAAGCGCGTGGATCCGGTCAAGCACCGCCTGCAGCTACGGCAGAAGGGGGGCGTGACGATCATCGATGATGCGTTCAATTCGAACCCGGTGGGGGCACGCAACGCTGTTGAGATCCTGGGGCAGTTCAACTCCGGCCGGCGCGTAATCGTCACGCCAGGCATGGTGGAGATGGGCGAACGGCAGGATAAAGAAAATCGGGCGCTGGGTGAGCTGATAGCAGAACACGCCGATCTCGCTCTTCTCGTAGGGCGGAATCAAACCGAACCGATTCGGGAGGGGCTCAGAGCAGGCGGCTTCCCGGATGAGCAGGTGAAGGTGTTCGATACGCTCTTCGACGCGCAGGATTTCCTGAAAGGCTTTCTGCGCGACGGCGATGTAGTGCTCTACGAGAACGATCTGCCGGATCAGTACGAGGCGTAAGTATCAGACCTCGTACATCCCATCGAAGGCATTTTGTGCAATCACTGTGGCCTGGCGCATCATATCCTCAGCTGCGGCTGTGTCGCGCGCGGCGAGGCAGGCCAGCAACTCGTCGGTGTCCAACTCTTCGGCAGCCACTACGCAAGCCTCCCAGCTGAGGATGCTGCGTACCACGCGGTCGATAGCCTGCGCCTCATTATCGTAGGGTCGCGGCTGGATGTCGTGGCCCTTCCAGCGTGAAAATCCGGCTTCCGCCATTAGCCCGGCAATGGCGATGTTCATTCCGTTTACGCGGGTCCCGTGGTCAATGTCGTACCGACCGGGCCCGCCCAGAATGACACCGTCATTGTAGCCCTGGCTGTTGAGATGCGTGTGCACCATCATGTTGTTGTCGAGCTCTTCAACGGTGTCATAAACATGATCCAACCCGATCATCTCCGAGTGGCCAATCTCTTTGTTGACACCTTTCTTGCTCAGGTCTATCCCGTATTCGTCGCGGAGCCGGTACCAGAGGAGGGCGCTGCTTGCAACCGTGGGCAGCAGCATGGCGGGATGGCCCTCATTCGGCTTGGGCTCAATACCGATGAAGAGCTCGCCTCCTCGCTCGGATTCCAGATCGCACAGGTCGGCAATATTCTTTTTCAGGTGACGGTACATCTCGCGAATTCCGACCGTGGCGAGATCATATCCGAACGATCCATTCCAGATAACGAGCGTGGGGGCGTGGGAAGGCTGAGGATGCCATGCCTCGCGAAGCGTGCCATAGGCCAGCTCTACACACCGTTCGCCGAAAATGCGCGCCAACTCGCGTTCATGTTCGTCCAGCGAGGCGATGCCGCCGTACGCGAAATGGTGATGCGCTCCTGGCGTGATCATTGCCAGATGGAGACCGGTGGCGTTAAGTGCCTCCGTAATTGCCTGCGCGTTCCCTTCGTGCACCTCGTTATCGTAATGTAATTCTACGCCCAGTACCACGTGGTCGGGCAGGCGCGGACGGACCTCGTCGTGCACCAGATGGATGAAATCAGTGGTAGCGAACCGGGCGGGCTTCCA
>SLED01000252.1 GCA_007124945.1 Salinibacteraceae bacterium
AGCAATTTGTATATTTGCAGCCGCATCGACGGGCCGTCCGGCCCTTCTGCCTTATCAGACTTCCATATTCCTATGCGATCCAGCTCCCCTTTTGTGCGCTGTCCATCATTCTCCGGTACGCGTCTGTCCGCGTTTCTCTTGAGCGCCGTCGTTGTTCTCGGACTTTCATTTGGCACCACAACATCTGCCTCGGCACAGACCCAGCCATCGGGCGTGGGGCTTGGGGGACAAATTGGCTCGCCCAGTGGGGTTACACTCAAGGTTAACAACCCCAACCGCATGTCGTATGATTTTCTGGCTGCGTGGGATCTCGGCGATTTCTTTTTCCTGAATGCGCATGGACTCTTTGATGAGCCGTTAAGCGTAAACGGACAGCGGGTCGGCCTCTTCTATGGCCCCGGTGGCTACGTTGGCTTCCGCGACCGCGCTCCCGGCGATGATGACGTGGTGGTCGGAATCTCGGGTACCATCGGACTCAATCTGTTTGTTGAGCGCTTTGAGTTCTTCGCTCAACTGACGCCCCGCCTCGATGTGATTCCGTCAACAAGTGGACGGGTTGGTGGCGGAATCGGTGTGCGATATTACTTCAACTGATCTCGCACACAAGGCTGATCACCGCGCGCCTCTTGTCACGATCCCTCAAAGCCGCTCCATCAATCAGGATGGGCGGCTTTTTTCGTACCTGCCCACAGCCTCCACAATGCTTCCAGGAATGTGTTACTCTATGTGAGCTGCCCTTTGAGGCGTCATCCTGCACGTACGGGCCTAAATGGATTAAGTGTGAAGCATGTGATTCCGATACTCTCAACAAAGGATTACCGCCTGATTACAGTGTGATAATGCACAGGTAATGTTCAAACCGTTTCTTCGGATAGCCGAAGGGCTCACAGTCACCAACGTATAGACACACCACCATGGCCACGACAACGCTGCGCGATCGCGAGCAGGAACGGGCGCACATCGCCACGGCGATCCGGCTGATCATAGAAGCTGAATGGGACCCCGCCGGTGTAGCCGGCGAGCCCTACGCTGAGCAGGAGTACCAGCTTTATGTGCCCGGAATCCATCGCCTCTTGCGTCACAATCGCCCCGAAGATGAGCTCGTCGCCTATCTTTCGCGTGTCGAAGAGCAATACATCAGCGTACCATCTTCGCGCTCGGAGCTCCGGGTCGTTGCCCAAAAGCTTCGATCCCTTGGCGTGGGAGTTACCTGAGGCAAACTATCTGCCGTATGATTTCACCGTGCGTCTCCACAGCTCGGTCCATAGACCCCGGATGGACCCTGGCTTTTCTATCCCGCGAGCTTCGCCTCCAGCTCCTCAAACTGGCGCGCGATTACAGCGCGCTCCTCTCGGAGAAGGGCTACGAGATCTGCTTCGCGCCAGATCAAGGTCCGCACCAGTATCTGATCTCTGTAGCGCGTGATATTGCGACGGTACGTTAGCACGGCAAACCCTGTAGGCGGCAGCGCGGCTATATAGAGCAGCACCCACCATATGCGCCATCCAGCGTAAGCCCACAGCCAATATCCGATGGCCGTAAAGGTAAGCCCAAAGGAGATAACACCGAGACAGAAATAGGCGAAGCCGCGCACCGCCTCGTTTTCAAAGAGGCGGGCTGTAAGCTTGGTGAAGAGGTACGGCACCACGTTGTGGATGAACCCGAAAAGCACGATAGGGGCCATGCCTACAGCATAGAGCGTCATCCGTAACCGCAGTAACCGCTCCCGAACAGGCTCCTCAAACGAACGTGACAAATCGCTTCTCAGCTGCACCTGCCGCAGGTGATCCTTGAAACGGTCTACGCGCCTGCGCAACTCCCTCAGGCGCTCGGGCACTTCCTCTCCTGCGCGCTGCACTACATCGTGAATATACTTGCGGCTGCGCACTCGATCCTCAAAGGCCTGACTCGCCTCCGGCGTGCTCTGTCTGTACCAGGAAGCCACCGTACGAATCCATCGTCTCAAGCGAGAAGGTCTGCCCCGCTGCGACGGCGGCTCAGATTCTCTGTTTCTGGTTCGCTCGCTAACATCCTCTCCCAAAACCAGTGATAGATCCTCAGCGAGCTGCCCGGCACTCATGTCTTGGATATGGACGACCTCACGCCGAAGAGCCTCTTCCAGATCGCGGGTTAGCTGCTGCACCCCTTGCTGAGCATCATTCTTATGGAGCTTGGCGTAGTCGGCTACTGCGATCGGCTCACCAAAGCGAATCAAGACGGCTCCCGTGAGCAACTCCCGGCTTTCAAACGTGATACCTACTGGCACGACCTTCAAGCCGAGACGGTACTCGTTTCGTGCCTCGGTGCCGAGCGCCATACGGGCTGCGCCTGTGCGGAGGGGCGCCACCTGCCCGGCCGGCGAGTTCTGCCCCTCGGGGAAAATGCCTACGCAGCCACCCTCCTCCAGCAACTCGAACACCTTCCGGAAAACATCGACGTTTCGCCGCTCGGCGTCTGTGGTTTCGTGTGACCTGAACACAGGAATTGCGCCCAGTTGACGAAAAAGGGTGGCCACCACGGGTACGCGAAAGAGGCCACTCCGGGCCAGGTAGCGTATCTTTCGCGGAATATGCGTGCTGATAAGTATGGTGTCGAGGATTGAGCCGGGGTGGTTAGCAGCCAGAATCACCGGTCCCTCCGCAGGCACATTCTCCCGCCCCAACGCCCGCACCTCAACGAAATACAGCGCATTTATGAAGCGCAGCAGTCGGACGAGAAGGGCGTACAGCGACATGATCGGGGGTGCTGGTGGGAAAGGAGGGGCCCACTAAACAATGAACTCCGTGGGTTGTCCCAGAAGCAGCCTACGCGTGGGCCCTGATATCGTGACAGTTGCGCATTGGGCGACCAGACTTTTCTCCTTCGAGCGACCTGACACCTCAAATGGCCTCGTCATTGCAAACGACAAAAGGCAAGCAAAAAGCGAGGCCGCACAGACGCGCGACCCCGCTTCAATGCTTTTTTCGAATGAGGGCAGCAACAACCGCTAATCCAGAGTCACTCCGAGAGGCTCCAGATTGGTGCCGTACTGTTCGTTGATGACGGCAACAAGATTGTCCGTCACCAGCTCGTGCGCGAGTGCGCTGGGATGCACACCGTCAAGGCTGAAGACCGGCCCGAACAGCTGCTGCGGATCCTGAACGTTCGGGAATGGCGGAATCAGCCCTTCACCGGCAAGCTCCACAAAGGTCGGGTTGGGGTTAAAGAAGGCCCAGCCGCGCGCATCGGCTTCTGCTTCGATGATGTCGTTGTATGCCTCTACCGTACCCATTAGCTGGCCGATTTCCTCAGAGCGCAGTACCCTGAGATCCTCAGCACAGTCGAGCGTCACGGGATTGCCCTCTTGGGCTGCAGCAAGAAGCTCACCGAAGCCATAGCCGAAGGGTACGAGTGTTTCTTCACCGATCCCTCCGAACTGTTCGGGAGCACAGCTGTCGTCGACCTCAAATGTAGGCGGGAGAGCATCTTCGGCGTCAGCCAACCAGTAGGCGGCACCACCCGAGAGATGCGGAATTAGCGTGACGTTTGCCACACCAATTAACACCCCTCCCTGCGCGCCGGCATCCTCCAATTCGTCAAGGATCGTCCCGAGGCGGTTTCCGAAGGTCTCCGGGGGAGTCACGTTCTCAGCCGTAACAAAGCCGGCGAGGGCAGCGCCCAAGACGTCATTGTTGCCAATCCAGACGCTTGCGAACGTGGGGTTGACGGAGGCCGCGGCCTCAATCTGAGTACGCCCGCCGAGGATCAGCGTGGTAAGGGCATTTGCGTTGGACTCGGCATCCAGGTTGTTGAAAACATCGATCACCGCAGCCCCTGGCACCGCGAAGTTATTTAACCGGCGCGGCGCGGGCGTTTCTCGCAGGGCACACTCCGGGGCCTGTTCTCCACCCACACGTTCACCTGTAAGCGGATTTACGAATGGCGGCGGACATCCTGGCGGGTTGAGCGCCGGGACGTTGAACTGCGTACCCATCTGTTCGGCGAGCAGCACCGCGTACGACTCGTTCTGCGTATTGGCATTGATGCCATCCGACTGGAAGCCAGCCGTGATGCTGTTTCCGAGTGCTACGTACGTGGTGAAGAGATCATCTTCCGGAGGATCCGGCGATACGAGCGAATCATCGTCACAGGCGGTGAGCACGAGCGCCACCATCAGTAGCGCACAGATGCCCGGTAGCGCCGCCCTCTGAAAAAACGTTGTCATGGTCTTGTAGAAATAAACGTTCATGGCGGCTATAATCGGACGGTTAGTGTCGTTCCTACGATGTGGGCGTTCAGGGAGTAGAGACCGTCATTGAGGTCTGTTGTTATCTCCTGCCCCGGAGCCGGCCCGCGCGTGCGGCCTCGCCGATCATTCTGGTTGACGAAATGATAGCCGAGGTTGAGCTCCACGCCAGTGATGGGTTTCACGCCCAGCCCGACGGTAAAGCGGTTACGATCGGCTTCCGGTGCCAGCGGAGTCACGGTTTCATCCGGCGACGCAGCCGTATTGTAAATGTATCCAGCTCGTAGCGTCCAGATATCATCTACCTCGAACTCCGCACCGGTTCTGAAGCCGTGTGAGTTATTATAGTTTAGAACGATTTCGCTATCGAGATCGTTGTTGGCAAAATCAAGCACGACCCCCTCAAGCGTAGACCAGCCCGTCCACTGATAGTCGAACATCAGGTTTAACCGCTCCGTCGCTTGAAAGCTAAGCCCCGCGACGAGCTGGGCCGGCATCGTAATCTCCGTCTCCAGGTCCTGCGTGATGAGCGGGCCTTCGGTGAAGCTTTGCTGCAGAATAGCGTCCAGTGGTGTGCCGGCAGGAGCACCCAGCGGATTATCTGCGGGAAGGGTGATGCCCGTGGCAACTTGCTGGAAGGTAGCCTCGCCATCATAATCGATGGAAATGGGTGTGGTGAACCTCGTGCCGAAGTTCAGCCGATCGGTAACCTGTACCTGAACACCGAAGTTACCCCC
>SLED01000013.1 GCA_007124945.1 Salinibacteraceae bacterium
ATCCACCTCTGCCCGGCTCCGTGGAGCCACCACATTAGCGCGCTGCCCACCCTCAATGGTGCCAACGTTTACGGTGATTCCGCGCTCCGGGTCGTTGAGGCCATGCAGGTACTGCACCACGTGCGACAGTTCGATAATGGCGCTCGCCCCGCCTTCCGGGTCGAGGCCGGCATGGGCTGCCCGGCCCTTAATCTCGATAGTAAACCGCCCGACTCCCTTCCGCGCCGTCTTGAGCAGCCCCTTCGGCCCCAACGCCGGCTCCAGGACGAACGTCCGCTCCACCGCGCGGGCCAGCCGGCGTATCCGCGGGCGCGATTCGAAGCTGCCGACCTCCTCGTCGGAGTTCAGAAAGATGACGGGCTCAAGCGGAGGCGTTAGCGACAGTTGATGCAACGCCTGCAGTGCAAAGATCATCTGCACAATTCCACCCTTCATATCAAAGACGCCCGGGCCATAGAGGCAACCGTTCCGCTGCTCTACAGGCATCTCTTCAACGGTGCCGACCGGCCAAACGGTATCGACGTGGCCGAGCATGAGCTGCGCCGGTCTTCCCGAGGGACCTGCTGCGGGGCGCGCATACAATTGCCCGCCTGTTTCCTTTCCGGGCAGACGCACGAACCGGTAGCCCTGTGGATTCAGCGCGTCTACTATGAGTTCAAACACCGGACCCTGCGCTTCCGGCACATCTGAGGGAGATTCAGCCTTCGCGAGCGTCTGCAACAATGCGAGCATGTCGGAGCGCTGCTCCTCAACAAAGGCGAGTACGTCGTGCGCATAGGCCACTTCCATAGCTCTCTGGCTCCTGCCGGTAGGTCCACTATGATTTGAAGTGCGCGGGAAACGGGAATGCCTGCGTTTCGCGAATCGTTGCGTACCGTCCGGGGTGTAGATACGCCAGATGTGGAGCATCGTAAATCAGTCTCTGGTCTTCTCGATCGGACGTGCGCAAGGCATCCTCGTGCACATGAAACGCGATAATTCGCCCGACAATGAGGCTCTGCTCGCCAAAGCCGTCAACTACTCGATCGAGCTCGCACTCAAGCATAAGATAGGCATCGCTCAGAAAGATACCATCCACGATGGTGGCTGGCGTGGTGGGGAGTTGATCCATGATGGGCTGCTCCTTGCCGGAGCCCTCCTTCCGAGGCGACGCCGTAAGGCTGGCCACGGTTATCTTGTCCGGCCACGGATAGCTTACCGTAAAGTTGCCATAGCGCTTGGCGTTGTGATACGTGCCGTGCGCAGGCGTGCAAATGAAACCGAAATAATTCTCCCATCCCAGCGGCATGGCCATGTGCTTGGGAGCCAGATTGTACTCCTCGCCCTCCTTTGTGCCCACTACAACGAGCGGCGCCACAACAAAAACGCGTTCCCAGATCGGAGATTCAATATCAAGCGAAACGAAACGATCCGACTCCATAGGCTTCCTCCGCATGGTATGCAGGCACGTGAGCTTATGCTGTAGAGAGTCAGGCTATGAAAGCGCTGCGACTCTAACCATAAGGGAAGCGCCTATTGCGGTGTGGAGGATGCCCTCACGCGGGAAGGATGCCGCGCACCGTCCGGACAGAAGCGCGAGCCTCGGCGATGATCGGAGATAGCACTATGGGACCAGGGCAGGAGACTTCAGAAACACCGGCAGGTGCAGGCCCACCTCAGTGATCTGAAGCTCTCCGGATAGCCCCTGAAGCTGTTAGTTGGCTATGACCATGCCGTTGCCATTGGCACTGGCGTCCACCTCCTGTGTAGCCTCTTCGGCACGGATCCTGTAATGAGCGATGCGCTCGCGGAGATCATCAGCATACTGATGCATGGCCTCCGACGTATCCGCCAGGTTGATAGTCGACGCTGACACCTCGGACGACACATCCGCGATCTGATCGATATTTTGAGCTATCTGCGCACTGGCTGAGGCCTGCTGCTCGCCCGCAACTGCAATCTGGTCAATCATCTCCACGATTTGCCCAACGGTACCGATAATCTCATTGAGGACTTCGGAGGCCTCCTCTGCCTGCTCAAGCCCTGAATTGACCACCTTGCTGCCACGCGTCATCGACGTGACCACCTCTTCGGTGTCATTCTGGATGCGCCCCACCATACTTCCAATTTCCTCCGTCGCCGATGTGGTGCGTTCTGCAAGCTTGCGCACTTCATCTGCAACCACGGCAAACCCTCGTCCCTGCTCACCGGCGCGCGCTGCCTCGATAGCTGCGTTCAGGGCAAGCAAGTTCGTCTGGTCCGCGATATCCCGGATCATGTGCACAATCTCACCGATCTGCCCACTTGACTCCCCGAGTGCCTCCACTTTGGCCACGGCTTCGTGAACGATGTTCGCAATGCCATTCATTCCTTCCATGGTGTTGTCGAAGGACTCGTCGCCCCGTGCAGCAAGGGAAGAGGCGCGCTTGGCCAATCCGTTGGCTTCGCGAGCGTTGTTCGAAGAGTTCTCAATAGTGCGCGACATTTCCTCGATCGCCGCTGCGATCTCGCTCGTCTGCTGTGCTTGCTCCTGGGCGCCCGTTGCCATCTCTTCTGCAGCACTGGCGACGTGCGTGGCTGCTTCGGCGAGCTCGTTCCCCGTAGAGCCAAACTCCCTGATGAGCAGCTCTACGTCGTCAAAGAGCGTGTTGAGGTCCTCGATAAGCGCTGCCACCTCGTCGTTTCCTCCCGCGGCAAGGCGGTTGGTAAGATCACCGTCCGTCACCGTACTGATCACGTCGGAGATCTCGTCAAAGCGCTGCTGAAGATAAGCGCGTTGCTGCTCGGCCTCCTCTTTCAGCTCCTGCGCCTCCTGCTGTGCCCTCTCAGCCTGCTCGGTCTGCTGATGCAGCTGATTGGTTTTCTGCGCGCTGGCAGCCACCATCTGATTAAACGAAGCGGTAAGATCGCCAATTTCATCGTTCTGGTCGATATTGAGCTGTACGTCGAGGTCGCCCTCCTCTACCTTTCGCGCGGCGTTGCGTAAGTTACGTACAGGAGCGACAACACGCCGTCCGATCTGCCAGTGGATAAATCCTAACAGAGCTACAATGGCCAACAACACGAACCCACCAATCCACATTGCTGCTCGCTGCTGAGCCTCCAGCGCCTCGGCAGAAACAGCCACGGCAACATACCCGACATGCTCGTTGCTGTCACCACGATCTACCATAACGGGTGTCGTGGTTACCAGAACAGGATACCCGTCGGCCGTGGTGTTCCGCGTTTGCACCAGGCCCTCAGCAGCTTCTGATTCCAGGGAAACAAAAGATCGATCGAGATCAAAATCTGCCAGAACCGCGCCTTCACTATCGAAAAAGGCACCCTGAAGGGCCATCTCGCGCTCCACTGCTGATTCGAGCCTGTCATAGAGCGAGTGCTCATCCTCCATCATCAGATCGAGGTCGGACTCTGCTGCGAGAGCTTCCGCGAGCAACTGGCTTCGCTGCTCAAACTCGGTTTCGGTGGCTCCCAGCGAATGAAAAGCGAAGAAGACTAGCGCGAGTATCATGACAACCCCCATCGCCCCGATCATAAGACCGAAGCGTGTACGAAGCTGTATGCGCGCCCCTGTGGAAGTCGGGGCATCGTTTGTAGATGAAGTACTCGATTCTGACATGTTTCTGGTGGATTATCTGAGATTCATTGTGCGCTTCGCGGTTAGTTGCTTGCGTACTGTACGCTATCCATTACATCGTCGGGGATGGTGAGCGAAAGGGCCTGTAACACGGCCTCATTTACGACCAGCCCAATATCATCACCGGTCTGAACTACCGAAACGGTAGCCCCCTCGTCTACCCACGATGCATCAGGCGCCAGCAGGGGAATTCCCGCCCGAGTGGTGTTTTCGATCAGAAACTGCCGAGCGGAAGCCTGACCTACTACCTCATCCTCGGTTACAATCCAGATGCTCTCTACGTTATGCGTGCGGGTGAGCTCACGGAAGGCAGGTGCAACTTCACGGCGGCTCTCAACCTCGGCGATATAAAGCGTCGCGCCGATACTTGAAACCGCCCGATTGATGCTTGAATCATCTCCATTAGAAGCGGCCGCGATCACGCCGACGCGTTCAATATCCGGAACGAGCTGTCCGAATACATACATTTTTTGGAGGTTTGATAGCTGAGCCGAGGCTGTCTGTGGAGCAGCAAACATGGCTACGAGTAGCACCGCGCCAAGCAGTGAAAGTGGTCGTGACAATATGTATGACATAGTGTGAAACTGGTTGATTGAATCGTTTTTAGGCCCCAAACACTGTGCTACAGGCCTGTGACCTTGTTTTCGGCCCGCCCCGTGTGCCCTTAAGAGAGGACCTGAGAAATGAGACACTGTCGGGAGTCGATCGCGAAGAGGAGGTTACTACTGTTTTGAAAGTGTAACCATGCGTTGTAACGACTTATAACAGATGCAACAATCTCACCTGCGGCTTGACGTAGAAGCCTGTGTTCAGCATACTTCCAGTGCAATCACCTCATCACATTCCTGGGAGGTAATCATGGCTACACCCAAACAGCAACAGGCAGAGGGCTGGTGGAAGCAGGTATCCGGGCGCGTGAAAGAGGCCTGGGGCGCCCTCTCCGACGATGATCTATCGCGCTTTAAGGGTCAGAAAGACCAGCTCATCGGCCATATTCAGGAGAAGACCGGTGAGACGCGAGCCGAGATACGAAAGAAGCTGGATAAATTCTGGGATCGCGGCAAGGAGTGATCTTCCGTAGCGACGGCGCTTCGGCGACGTCCGCCGTTTTTTCCCGACGTAGCACCGCGCCGGTCTCCCTCATAGTCCCGTGCCCCCTCATGTTACGCTTTGCTCTGCTATTTCTGATTGTTGCCATCATCGCCGGTGTGCTCGGGTTTTCCGGTATCGCTGGCCTCTCGATGGAGATCGCCTGGATCCTCTTCATTGTCTTCCTGGTCCTGGCGGTCATCTCATTCATCTTTGGTCGAAG
>SLED01000376.1 GCA_007124945.1 Salinibacteraceae bacterium
AATGTCAGCACCGGGAGTTCCGCCCGTTTGGCCAGTATTATTGTAGTTGTACTGGTCTTCGTAGAGCGGGTCATCCGGAGGGTCGGGCAGCTGCAGAACGCTGGTTTCATCGATGTAGGTCTGGGCGCGGGCCCGGGCCTCAGCGACTTCAACGTTCGGGTCAGCACTGTAGGCCTCGGTCAGCTCCTGCACAGCAGCATCTGCGGTGGCAACGTCGTCCGCAAAGCGGATTTCGTACCACTGATGCAGACCGTGTGCGCGGCGGCGCTCTTCAAATTCGCCACCATGGCTGAAGAGACGCTCGGCCGAGACGGCGTTGTTCTCCACGTTTAGCTGATCAATGGATCCAATGCCAAGCTGTGCGATGCCGCCTTCAACAGCCGGCTGCACAAGATCAGCCACTTCGGTCTGAAGCTTGATGCGAATCACATTATCGTGAAACGCGCCCTCGTCATCCATGCGCTCAGCCTGTTCCGGCGCGCTGCCGAGATCCTGGGCCTGCGCGGTAGACGCGAAGAATAGTGAAAAGAAAAGGAGGGCCAGGATGGTACCGCCGACGGCGCCAAGCCATCGACCGGTAGCCAAAGGCCCGGCCCTTTGCGGAAGTGTTGTATCACTCATAGTCATGTGGGAGTGAATGAATTGATGTTAGAAAACTCGAATGTGAAACCACATCGAGGTAGTGCAAGGGTGGGGTCCAAACGCCTCCAAGGGCGCGCACATGTAGATGTGCAAGTGACTAAGGGCCTGAAGGATCTATCCAATGGACGTTTCCTCTAAAGCGTCAGCCGCAAAGGAAACGGCGCTGAAATCTGCAACCTTCAAGCGTACCACCCCTTGAAACAGCGCAGAGGGGGCACCCGGTACGTACTACCGGACGGGATAGAGATGTAGGTTTGCCCAGCTCCTCAGGGGAACTTAGCTGGACAGAGTTACACAGTAACCATGTGCGTCATGTACGGGATTATCAGTTCGCGGTGGATAGAACAGTACGGGCTATCACAGGGAACAAGGCTGAAGATCCGGAGGCTGCCGAAGAATGGTGGATTGCTGGCAGCATACCGGAAGATGTCGCGAGTGCAACTATTCAAGTAGCCTCTTCTGTGATTTAAAAGACACCACGGCGTCAAACCGTTGTGCGATTTTGTGCATGTCGTGTCGACGAACGCCGACCCAAGAACCGCGCACAAAACGGCACTGGTGAGCTGGCTTGTGGTGGACGTCGGAAGCCGCTGGGGCAACCGAAGCCAACTCAGATATGTGCGGGTCAACAAAAATGACTTTATCTTTAGAGCCGGATCTTTGCTAAACCCATCGCAATGATGACAAGTACGCACGAAAGCTGCAAGTCGGTGTGTACCTTAACACTCCCTCCATCCTGATCTTTACAACTTGTTTTCATTCGAAAGTGAAACGAGCAGAAGCGACCATAGAAAAAGTTTACCTGGAGTGCGCCAAACGGCTTGCTCCATCAAAGTCTTCTACTTTAAGAGGTGGCATAAAACCACGTTACCACAAGGATTATCTGCTCAGGGTGTGTGGCATTTAGCTGCTGCGCTTCTCTATCGCAGTAGCTCGATGCGCACCGGAGCAGACTATTGCCGCACGTACAGGCGATGGGACGCGCGATTATGCGTCAGCACAAAGCTGCCACTGATTGCGGTTATACACGCCGATCGCGCGGCCAACCATTTCATCGCCAACGAAAGGTGTGTTTTCGCTCTTCGATTTGATGTGGTGCTTTTTAAAAACCCACGTAGCATCGGCGTTGAACACCGTGAGGTTTGCGGGAGTCCCTTCGCTCACAGAAGGCTGCGCCAGTCCAAGGATCGCTCGGGGGGTTACGGTAAGCTTCCTGACGGCGTCCATAACGGAGAGATGGCCGGGATCAAGTAGTTCTCGCCCGATGAGTCCCCACGCTGTTTCGAGCCCAAGGATGCCGAAGGGTGCGGCCATAAACTCGACTTCCTTCTCAAACGAGGCATGGGGCGCGTGGTCTGTGCAGATCGCATCGATGGTGCCGTCTTTGACTCCCGCGATGAGAGCTTGCCGGTCGCTCTCGGGGCGGAGGGGCGGATGCATCTTGGTGTGGGTGTCGTAGTCGCTGCTTTCCACTGCTTCGTCGGTGAGAGCGAGGTGATGGGTGCAGACTTCGGCTGTTACGCGAATGCCCTGGGCTTTCGCTTTGCGGACGAGTTCGACAGCGCGTGCGGTGGAGATGTGAGCTACATGGACATGTCCACCCGTCGCTTCGGCGATGAGGAGATCTCGCGCGATCATCACCTCTTCAGCAAGTGCGGGAATGCCCGGTACGCCGAGCCGTGTGGCGACAGCTCCCTCGTGCATGTGCCCGTGCGGGTTTAATGTGAGGTCCTCCATGTGGTTTATGATCGGGCGATCGAGCATCGAGCTGTATTCAAGCGCCCGCCGCATGAGGCCGCTGTGCTGTACGGGAGAGCCATCGTCACTAAAGGCCACGGCGCCCCCATCCACGAGATCCGCCATCTCGGTGAGTTCCTTGCCCTCGCGCTTTTTGGACACGCAAGCGATAGGGTGGACGTCGACCATCGTCTGGTTGCCGCGCTCAACAATGAACTCTACCACGTCCCGCGTGTGAATCGGGGGCTCGGTGTTGGGCATGCATGCGACAGCCGTGAAACCACCCGCGACGGCCGCCCGGCATCCCGTGGCGATCGTCTCCTTGTGCTCAAACCCCGGCTCACGTAAGTGCACGTGCATATCCATCCAACCCGGTGACACATAGTGCTCCGATACATCCACGGAGGGGAAGCCCTCTACCGCGATACTTTCCTCAACGGCGGCGATGTTGCCCTCACGAATTAGAATGTCAGCCCGACGGGACGTGTTGTCGACGGGGTCGAGGAGCGTACCGCCCTTCAGCAGCAAATCGGGTGTCATAATCATCAGCAGTGCATGGTTGGGAGTGGCAGGCGTAAGGTAGCGCCTACTGGTGAGCGATGCGAGCCCACGCGCGGGGTTTGCAGTTCCTTCATGCAGGTAACCCTGTCAATGTCGCTACAGCAACTTTCTGCTGTTACGGTTCAGCAACCTTCCAGCCTCTGCCGCCACGCAACCGGAATGATTTGGGTCATGCCGCTTTTCATAAATGCATTTATCCTCGATCATTGTTATTCGAACTCATGATAGATCCTGAGGAAGCACCAAATCGAGATCTCGCTCCTGAGAAGCTGTCCGACGCAGAATTGGTAGGTCTTGAGGTTTTTGATGTCTCTGGTGAGCAGCTTGGAATCGTCGCCAACGTGGAGCAGGCGCGAGGTGGCCGCCGCATCGTCCTGGACGACAACGAGGCTTTCCCGCTCTACGCTACAACGCTGCAGAAGGGCGGGCTGCTTGTAGATTCTGCGGCGGTACAGGAAGCACTGGAGGGAGAACCTGCTTTTGACACCCGGTCCCCGGATGATGCTGGAGATCATTCCACTGCCGGGCTTCATCCTTTCGAAGCACATTTCGAAAAATCTGAAACGCAGCCCGGACTCGTGTTTTCGGACTATGAACCGGCGTACAGGCTGGGACGGAAGTACGGGCAGGCAGCGGCTGATCAGCAGCGCTCATTTGAAGATGTTGAGGAAGAGATCCGTGAGCAGTACGAGGCCGGGGACCCTTCACAACCGTACCACCACATGCGCGAGGCGGTCCGGTACGGCTACGAGCGAGAACTGGACGATACGGTGTAGCTCAGGCTGCCGGATGATGACCGGCGCGCTCTTCTCCCTCACACAGACGAGGAATGGATCTGACGGCGGCTCCGCTACGTTCTGCGATCAGAAGTCAAGCGATTCACCAGTGGAGGTGCCATGGCATCGAACCGATCTCGCATCAGGGTAGGGGTGATTTTCGGCGGCGTATCGCCGGAGCACGAAGTGTCGGTTATCAGCTCGCTGCAGGCAGCAGCAGCCCTCAACCGGGAGCGCTACGAAGTGATACCAATTTATATCGCGAAGAATGGATGGTGGTATTCCGGCGATCACCTCCTGAACCCAGACACATTTAAGGATCTCGACGACGCGGTCGATCGGGCAACGCCATTGACGCTCGACCCTCGGTCGTATCGCACGTTGCGCCTGCGACCTGAAGCTCCCGACTCCTGGTTCAGCCGCCCCCCGGAGCCGATTGAAGTGGACGTGGTGCTGCCAGGTCTGCACGGTAGCGAGGGGGAGAATGGCGGGCTGCAGGGGTTACTTGAGACCTTCAATGTTGCCTATGCGGGTAGCGGCGTGCTCGGTTCCGCTCTCGGTATGGATAAGGTCCAGGCCAAGCTGTTGTGCCAACAGCTGGAGATCCCGGTGGTCGATTTTGTGTCGTTCCGTGAGGCAGAGTGGGCGGAAAATGAGGACGACTGGCTGGCCCGGATTGAGGATACGCTGGGGATGCCTGTGGTCGTAAAGCCCGCACGGCTCGGCTCATCGATCGGAATTGCCTTCGCGTCAGATAGAGATGCCCTGGATGATGCGATAGAAGAAGCGCTGCGATACGACGACAAGATCCTCGTAGAACGGGCGGTGCAGCCATTGCGCGAAATAAACTGCTCGGTGCTTGGCGATCCGCAGCAGGCGCAGCCCAGCGTGCTTGAGGAGCCGGTACGCACAGAGGATGAAGCGCTTCTCACCTACGCCGAAAAGTATATGCGTGGGGATGGGAGCTCTGGCAAAGGTGGCGGGGCGCCGACCCGTGGAGCCAAGCAGCAGTCGGGGGGAGAGGGTATGGCTTCGCTGGACCGGGAAATCCCGGCTGACATTCCAGACGAGATGGCCGGTGAAATTCAGCGACTGGCCGTCAAGACCTTCCAGTCGTTGGAGTGTGCAGGCGTTGCTCGCATCGATTTCCTACTGAATGGGGAGAGCGGCGAAATTTTCTTCAACGAAATCAATACCATCCCCGGCTCATTTTCCTTCTATCTCTGGGAGCCTTCCGGTGTACCATTCGATCAGCTACTCGATCGCATGATCGAGGTGGCGATAAAGCGGCATCGGGAGAAGAATGGACGTATCCGCTCCTACGATGTGAACCTGCTTTCGGAGCGAAGCCTGCAAGGTGTGAAGGGGCAGAAGCAGTAAACGAGTCGGCGTGCTCTACCGGTAAATTTGTCAAGACCGGTGCAGGTTGAGGGAATCAGCCGCGCTAATCGGTGGTTTGCATCAATCACTGTGTAAAAACCTGAGAGCGCATAGAGATGGCGGACGGGCGAGGCGTACCGGCAGTAGTTATTATCGGGGCTGGTTTTGCCGGTTTGGAGGCGGCAAAAGTGTTTGATGGCGTGGATGTCCTCGTCACGATCGTGGATCGAAACAACTATCACAAGTTCCAGCCTCTACTCTATGAGGTGGCAATGGCCGGGCTTGAGGCAGACGACATAGCCCACAACGTCCGGGATATTTTCCGAAAGCAACGGAATGTCCGATTCCGCATGGGCGAGGTGGTGGCTGTCCGGCGTGAAGAGAAGGCGGTTGTGCTTTCCGATGGCACGATGCTGCCGTACGATTACCTGATCGTATGTGCGGGCGCCGTGACCAATTTTTTCAACGTTCCCGGTGCGGAAGAGCACGCCTTCCCGCTCAAAAATATTTCGGATGCCATCCGGCTCAGGAATCACGTTTTAAAGCAATTCGAGCGGTATGATCAGGACAGCGAGGAAGTGGGAGAGGGCGCGCTTACGTTTGTGCTCGTTGGAGGCGGGCCCACTGGCGTGGAGATGTCTGGGGCGCTTGTCGAACTGTTCGCTACGCTGGAGGATGACTTTCCGGACTTAGCAATTACAGATCTGGCTCAGGTTGTGCTTGTCGAGATGCAGGATTCCCTGCTGCCTCCGTATCACGAGGAGCTTAGAGCATACACTCGAAAAACCCTTGAGCGCCGAGGTGTGGACGTGCGTACCGGAACGGCCGTTGCGCACGTGGAGCCAACAGCGGTTGAATTGCAGTGCGGCGACCGTATTGCCACACAGACGCTGATCTGGGCTGCCGGCGTCCGTGCGCACCCGTTGGCTGACACCCTAAGAGCAGAGCAGACACCGGATGGCCGCCTGGTAGTGGATAGTATGCTCTCACTCTCGTCTGACCCATACGTTTTCGCCGTAGGAGATATTGCAGCTTCATCTGACAGCGAGGGAAACGAGCATCCGGGAGTTGCTCAGGTAGCGATTCAGCAGGGGCGTCATGCCGCTAAGCAAATCCTGTCTGATCTGGCGGGGAGCGAACGCGAACCGTTCGAATATCGCGATTATGGCCAGATGGCCACGATCGGTCGGAATGCCGCCGTGGGGGAGTTTCCTGGAGGAATCAAGATCCGGGGGTTTACGGCCTGGTTCATCTGGGTCTTCATTCATATAGCCAAGATTGTCGGATTCCGGAATCGGGCGAGTGCCTTCGTAAACTGGGCCTACAATTACTTCACCTATCAGCGAAGTGCCCGGCTCATTCTCGAGCTGCCCGTAGGCGAACAAGTAATCCGGGACGCCTTCGAGGGGCACTCCGGTGATGGGGCCACGTCCGAACCTGTTCATCAGGCTTGATCCTGCTTCCCTGCGCCGGATGAACCTTGTCGGATGAGCGGTCGTTTGGTATCGGCTATCGAGAGTTCACCCGCATGAAGTTGTATGCCTGATTCTGTTCTTCGTCTATTGCTCGACAGTTCTTCTGTCGTCATCTCCACGCACATCCGCCCGGACGGTGATGCCATCGGCTCCCAACTCGCCCTTGCGCATTTTCTCGAGGGGCAGGGCGTCACGGTGTATTGCCTGAATGAGGATCCGCCCCCTCCAAACATGGAATGGTTGCCGGGCATCGAGAAGGTGAAGGTCTTCGACGGTTCGCTGGAGCAGCGGCGGCTTATCGATGATGCGGATGTGGTGGCTGTTGTTGATACCAACAAGCTGGAGCGAATCGGGTCGTTGCAGACGGCTGTGGAGGCGAGCCGCGCAAAGCGCGTGCTGATCGATCATCATCTGGACCCCGAAGACTCGTTCGATGCTACCTTCACGCGGGACACTGCCTCATCGGCAGGCGAGCTGGTCTATGAGCTAATTGCTCAACACGATGCCGACTGTATCAACGAGGCGATCGCGACGAACCTGTACGCCGCCATCACCACCGATACAGGATCCTTCCGGTACAACAGCGTAACCCCGCACGTGCATGAGGTGGTGGCAGATTTGCTCCGTCGCGGTGAGCTTTCTCCGGAGCCGATCCACTCGGCGATCTATGATACCCGTACGTTGCCGGGGCTGCGACTGCTCGCGCGTTCGCTTGAAAGTTTGAAGGTTAGGTTTCGCGGCCGACTCAGCTACATGATCATCTCCCGCAGCATGCTCGCTGATGCTGAAGCAAGCACGGACGATGCGGAAGGCTTCGTTAACTACCCACTCTCGATGCGCGGCGTCTTGGTGGCGTTGCTTTTCACTGAAACCGCCGAGGGTGCCAAGATCAGTTTCCGCAGCAAGGGCCAAGTGGCTGTGAACAAACTTGCCCGCGCATTCGACGGAGGAGGCCATCGCAACGCGTCCGGCGCTTTTGTGGAGGGTGAGCTTGATGATGTAGTGGAAGCCGTCTTGGCTGCGGCCCCCAAGCATATTGATGTTCTCGAAAAAGAGCCCGAATCTACCGGCAGCGATCCGGAAGAACTCACAGACGAAGACTCGGAATACCTCTCTCAGCTTCTCAACCTTAAATCTCAATCGCCCTCATGAAAGTATCCGTCACCACACTGCCACTAAACGAGCTGGATGTTGACTTGCTCATCGTTCCTTTGCCCGAGGATGTGGATGAGGCTGTTCGTGATCAACTGCTTGAGGACCTCGGCCCCGAGCTACAGCGGGCGATGGATGATGTGGGTGGAAAGAAAGATGATTCAGCGCTGATATATCCCACTGAGGCGCGGGCGAAGCGTGTATTAATCGTAGGGCTTGGCAAAAAAGATGACGCCGATGCCGAACGTGTCCGTCAGGCTGCTGCCTCGGCTGCGTCCGTTGCGCACAAGCGGGAGGCAACGACGGTCGGGTTTGTAGTTCCTGTGCTGCCACTCGATGGAGAGTCCATCGGTCAGGCGCTTGTGGAAGGCTTCATGCTGAGCGGGTACCGGTTTACGCGGTACAAGACGGAGCAGACCAGCACGTTCGATGGGCCGCAGCGCATGGTGCTGCATGCTTCGGAAAAGGAGCGTGATGCCCGGCGAGGAGCCGAACGGGGGCGCCTTGTGGCCGAGGCGGTATGCGCAGCCCGCGACCTGGTAAATCTATCGCCGGATGAGAAAACGCCGCGCCTCTTTGCTAAGGCCGTCGAGAAATCCGGAAAGCGGTATGGATACGACGTATCGGTTTGGAATAAAACGCTTATCGAAGAAGAGAAGATGGGCGGGTTGCTCGCGGTGAACCGGGGTAGTCAGGAGCCGCCCGTGTTCGTCGAGCTAACATGGAATCCCGAACATGCGGTAAACGAAAAGCCGATTGTCCTGGTGGGCAAGGGCGTGATGTTCGACACCGGCGGGCTGTCGCTGAAGCCGACTAAAAACTCGATGGACTTCATGAAAGCCGATATGGCTGGAGCTGCGGCGATTGTGGGAACGTTCGAGGCGATCGCAAAGCTCAATTTGCAACTTCACGTGGTTGGGCTGATCCCCGCCACAGATAACCGCCCGGGTGAAAACGCCTACGTGCCGGGCGATGTGCTTCACATGCACTCGGGCAAAACGGTAGAGGTGCTAAACACAGACGCTGAAGGCCGCCTCATTCTCGCCGACGCCCTTTCCTACGCCAAAACGTACCGTCCCGAGCTTGTCATCGACGTGGCCACGCTTACCGGTGCGCAGGTCGTAGCGCTGGGCTCCAACGTTGCGGCGCTGATGACGAACGCCTGGGATGGCGCGGAGGAGCGCCTGCAGGCGATGACGGCGGCCGGCAAGCGTAGTGGCGACCGGGTGCACCCGATGCCGCTCGACGACGATTACAAGGAGCAACTCGACAGCGATGTGGCCGATCTGAAGAATGTGGGTGGTAAGGAAGCCGGCTGCATCACAGCAGGGAAATTCCTGGAGCAATTTGTCTCCTACCCGTGGATGCACATGGATATTGCCGGCCCGGCCTTTTTGCAGTCGGAAAAACCATACCGGCCGAAAGGAGGAACGGGCTTCGGCGTGCGTGTGCTAACAGAATATCTGCGTGAGCGCGCCGATCCCCGAACCAAGTAGTAGCGGCTCATTCATCTGGATACCGGAGTCATGTCTGACGTTTTTGAATCAGGAGATGCGATTGGTGCACCGGCTACCGGGGGTAACAAGTATCGACCGCTGATTGGCCTGACGCTGGGAGACCCCAACGGTGTAGGTCCCGAAGTGGTGCTGAAGGTGCTGCAAGATAGGCGGATGTATAAGTTTGTGCGGCCTCTGGTCATCGGGTCCGTTCACGTCCTGAAGCAGCACGCGAAGCAGCTGAAGCTGCCTGATGTGAGGATTGAGCCCGTTAGCGAGCTGCCGTCGACGTTTTCCGAGGATACGATTTTCGTCCTGGATCCAAGTCCGGGCCAGACTCCGCAGGTGTTGTTTGGTCGTGCCACGAAAGAGGGGGGAGCCGTCGCCATGCAGGCCGTGGAGATGGCCACTGACCTTTGTGTGGATGGCGTGCTTGATGCGATGGTAACAGCTCCTATTTCGAAGGAAGCCATCTCGCTGGCGGGGTATGACTATCCAGGGCATACAGAGTTTATATCGGAGCGCGTGGGCGCCGCCCGGTTCGCGATGGTCATGATTTCGGAAGACCTTCGCATCGGGCTTGTGACAGGGCATATCCCGGTGTGGGACATCCCCAAGCACGTAACCCGCGACCAAATCCTGGAGAAAGTTGACATCCTGGATGACGCCCTCCGCACCGATTTTGGTATTCAGCGGCCGAAAATTGCATTGCTCGGCCTGAACCCGCATGCGGGTGATGGTGGCGTGCTCGGGAGGGAGGAAATTGAATCGATCGTACCGGCAATAAAGAAGGCGCGGGAAAGCGGCAAGCTGGTGTACGGTCCCTTTCCGGCGGATAGCTTTTTTGGTATCGGGGGCTATCAGCTCCACGATGCAGTGCTGGCCATGTATCACGACCAGGGGTTGGTGCCGTTTAAGACGCTGGCATTCGAAAGCGGTATCAACTACACCGCCGGCCTCCCGATCGTCCGAACGTCCCCGGACCACGGCACGGCGTTCAACATCGCCGGGGAAGGGGAAGCGTCGCCGGGAAGCATCCGGGCTGCGCTCTACCTTGCCATCGATATCGTCCGCCAGCGCCGGCGCACCGAAGCTGTATCCGACTCCGCGTAGCACCATGACCTCATCGCTTTCCCCGGTTCCACCGTACGACGTGCTCGCCGTCGGGTACGACCTTGTCATGGCCCATGTCGATTACGCCTCGTGGGCCGAGCATGTGGAGGAGTTGTTCGCTCGCCACGACGCGTCGCCGAGAACCATCCTGGAGCTGGGTTGTGGCACGGGCTCCCTTGCACTGGAGCTGCAGCCCCGCGGTCCGTACGCATACCTGGCCACCGACGGCGCTGGCCGTATGGTTCAGGTAGCCAGGCGGAAGGCAGCACTTGACAAGGGCAGCGTCACGTTCGCCCAGGCTGATTTCACGGACTTCAGCGTACAGGAGCCCGTCGACGCCGTGCTTCTGCTGTACGATGGACTCAATTATCTTCTTGGAACCAAACAGATTCGCGTGATGCTGAGGTGCGTTTGGCATGCGCTTACACCCGGCGGTATTTTTATCTTCGACCAAAGCACGCCTGTAAATTCGGAAAAGAACCGCGACTATTTCGACGATAGCGGAGAGCAGGATGGTTTCCGCTACGAGCGTCATAGCCAGTACGATGCCGAGCAGAGTCTACATACCACCACCTTTCGCCTTTTCGTGCAGAACAAGGAGTACGTGGAAGAGCATGTGCAGCGGGCCTACACGATGACAGAGGTGCTCGCGTGTATCGACAATAGTTCTTTTGTTGTTGAGGGAGCATACCATGGGTTTTCGTTCGACCCTGCGTCCGATGCGTCGGAGCGTATTCACTGGGTACTTCGCAAACCTGCCGATTAGAGTATTTCCCTGTGTTACTAAGGCTTTTTCACACCACCGCATTCCCTCATGATTGAGATTCGTAACGCAAGTTTATCGTATCAGCTACCGGATGAATCGCATCGCGCGGTGCTGGAGAGCGTGTCGCTGGAAATCAGGCAGGGAGAGCTGGTGTATTTGATCGGTCCTACGGGCAGCGGCAAGAGCTCCCTGCTGCGCATGATTTACATGGATCTGAAACCCGGCTCTGGTCGGGTTCGCGTGGGTGATTATCGCAGTGATATGATCACGAAGAAGGAGATCCCGTATCTGCGCCGCTCGCTCGGCGTAGTTTTCCAGGATTTTCAGTTGCTACCCGATCGCAGTGTCTATGAGAATGTAGCGTTCTCGCTGTACGTAACCGGGAAGTCCGGTGCGGCAGTGAAGAGCCGCGTGTTGCAGGTGCTGGCGCGGGTGGGGCTTAGTCACAAGCATCGCCAGTTTCCGCACGAACTGTCTGGAGGCGAGCAGCAGCGTGTGGCTATCGCACGAGCTATCGCCAATGAGCCGTGGATCTTGCTCGCGGATGAGCCAACCGGTAACCTCGATCCCCGCGTGGCAGACGAGATCCACAGCCTACTCCTCGGCCTTCACCGGCAGGGGATGACCGTGCTGATGGCCACCCACGACTACCGTATCGTAAAAAACAACCCGTCGCGCACACTGGCGCTGATGGGAGGACAGGTCGTAGAGGTAGATCCGAAAACGCTCTAAACCGGCGTGCTCCGGGAGTAGACGTCTGCCTTTCGCGGTGCCATCGGCGTGTTAAATTCCCGCATTGGTTGCGACCCTGTTGCAGGTACGTTATATTTTGCGCGGTTTGAACGGTGCGTTCACCGCACCGCTGGCCAGTCTCCACCATCCATCATCATACCGCAGCGGCTCCGCATGTAGTTGCCTGCGCGCCATTTCATTCAACGAACCCGGACTTCATGGAGCTTCTTGATAATCTGATCAATGTGCTAAACTCCTATCTCACCCCAGTCCTGGTGGTGATGCTGTTGGGAGCCGGCATCTATCTTACGCTCAGGCTTGGATTTGTCCAGTTTCGCCGATTCTGGCATGGCGTGCTCGTGACAAGTGGGAAGTACGATGATCCGGATGAACCCGGGGATGTAACGCACTTTCAGGCGCTCAACACGGCGCTCTCTGCTACGGTGGGGATTGGTAACATCGCCGGTGTAGCGCTCGCCATCCATATCGGTGGGCCCGGTGCAGTATTCTGGATGTGGGTTACGGCACTGCTGGGAATGGCTACAAAGTACAGTGAAGTGACGCTCGCTCAGCATTACCGTGTGGAAGTGAAGCCCGAGGTCGGAAAGCGGGTGTGGGCCGGTACGGTCGCGGGTGGACCGATGTACTACATCGAGCAAGGCCTGGGCAAGCACTGGAAGCCCATCGCGATCTTTTTCGCGTTCATGTTGATGATGACGTCGCTGATGACGGGCAATGCCATCCAGGCCAATACCGTTGCCACCGAGTTCAACGATATGTTTGGTATCGCAACATGGATTACGGGTCTGGTAACCGCTTCGATTATTGGCGTCGTTATCATAGGTGGAATTAAGCGGATTGGGCGTGTCACCAGTTTGCTTGTACCGGTCATGGCCGCCATCTACATCCTGGCCGCACTCGTCGTGCTTGCGCTCCATCTCGGCGACGTTGCGCCGACCTTTGCCAGCATCTTCACCGAGGCGTTTGACCCGTCTGCAGGCGTCGCAGGAACGGGCATTGGTATATTCCTCACGACTATGACCTACGGTGTACAGCGCGGGCTTTTCTCTAATGAGGCGGGGCAGGGTTCGGCACCCATCGCGCACTCGGCCGCGAAAACCGACGAACCGGTGTCGGAAGGCTCGGTCGCGCTCCTTGAGCCGTTTATCGACACGATCGTTGTTTGCACGATGACGGCTATGGTAATCGTCATTACCGGATCCCACGAAGCCCGGGTCGATACGTCACTCGACTTGAGCAACCCGAATATCACCTATGTGGTGGGTAGTGACGAGGAGGGCTATGAACGGGTCAGCCGGCCGGCTCAAATCGATTTCCGGGAAGGCTTCCCTGCTGACGACGAAGACGAGATTTTCCTCGGCTATCATAATATCGGTGTCTCGCAGCTCTTTACCGATCCAGCTCAGACAGAGCCCTTTACCGGTACGCTCTTCCCGGTCCTCGAGACTGCAGAAACGGAGGAGGGGGTAACGCTCGATGAGTTGTATGGCCCTGCCGTTCGTACCAGTTCGCCTTTGACGTCGCTGGGCTTCCAGCGAGGGCTTGAGCCAATTGGGCTCGGAGACTGGGGGCGTTACATGGTCCTCATCAGTGTCTTCCTGTTCGCGATCTCTACCTCCATCTCGTGGAGTTATTACGGTGATCGCTGTGCAAACTACCTCTTTGGGGTGAAGTCCATTATGCCCTTTAAGGGCGTCTTCCTCTTATTCCACTTCATAGGCGCTGTGCTGGCCGTCACCACGATCTGGAATCTTGGAGACGTAGCGCTGGCGCTCGTTACCATTCCGAATGTACTGGCGCTTGTGTTGCTTTCACCCACGCTTTCGAGGGTGACGAAGTCCTATTTCGACCGCAAACCGTGGCTCGAAAACGAGCAGGTGCAGTCGAAAATCCGCGAGGAAGAGAAGAAAGAGCGCGATGAACGTCGCGGGGAAGGTGGGGGCAAAGACGACGCGTAGCATTTTCACACTCTACAGTCGGATATCTCTGAAGGCCAGATGGACAATCTCACCATTGTTGACCATCCGCTGCTCAAGCGGGATCTCACGATTCTCCGGAATCGCGAGACGCCGCACGGTGTCTTTCGCGAGACGCTTTCTGATGCGGCAGCGATTCTCGCGTACGAGGCGCTACGCGGTCTCCGGTTGGCCGAGTTCACGGTTCAGACCCCGTTGGAAGAGACCACTGCCTACGAGATTGCGGATGAGCTGATCGTCGTGCCGATCCTCCGTGCGGGTCTTGGAATGGTCGATGGCGTTGTGCGCTTCGTGCCGGAGGCGCGTGTTGGCCACCTGGGCATGCAGCGCGATGAAGAGACGAAGCAGCCGGTGGATTACTACAGCAACATCCCCGGTGGTATAGACGTCGCCCAGGTCGTTGTCGTGGATCCGATGCTGGCCACGGGAGGAAGTGCTACGCAGGCGATCCAGCATCTGAAGGACCGCGGCGCGCGCCGGTTTACGTTTGTCTGCCTTGTCGCCGCTCCTGAAGGTGTTCGTGCGCTGGGAGAGGCGCATCCGGAGGTGGATATTGTCACAGCAGCCCTCGACCGTCAACTCGACGAAAACGCCTTTATTCGCCCGGGCCTCGGTGATGCAGGTGATCGCATCTTTGGAACGACGGCATAGCATTATTTTAGCCCATTACTTTTCGCTTCATGATGGCTCATTTGCAGCGCGCCGGTGTCGTATCGATTCTACTACTCCTGGTGCTGGTGGAGCCTGCGCTGGCAGACGATGTGGTGCGGATCGAGACGCCACGTGGTGAGCTGCCGGGCTGGCTCTCCATTTTGCCACCGCTCATTGCTATCGGGATGGCGCTCGTCTTCAAGCGCGTCGTCCCATCGCTATTTCTCGGTGTGTGGGTAGGCGCCTGGATCGCAGCAGGACTCTCGGTTTCCGGGCTTTTCACGGGCCTGCTCGACAGTTTAGAGATCTACATCCTGGGCGCGCTGGCCGACTCCAGTCATGCTTCTATCATCATCTTCTCGCTGATGATCGGGGGAATGGTCGGCATTATCTCCAAGAATGGCGGAATGCAGGGCGTGGTAAATAAAATTGTCGGCTGGGCCAGTGACGCGCGAAAAGGCCAGCTGGCCACCGGCGGCCTCGGCCTCGCGATTTTTTTCGATGATTACGCCAACACGCTCGTCGTAGGTAACACGATGCGTTCGGTCACCGACAAGCTGAAGATCTCCCGCGAGAAGCTCGCCTATCTGGTTGACTCCACCGCCGCTCCAATCGCTACACTCGCCCTGGTCACCACGTGGATTGGTTATCAGGTTGGGTTGCTCGGTACCGCGGTAGAGGGCATTCAGGGGTTTGATGAAGGTGCCTATAGCATTTTTCTGAATTCGCTTGCGTACAGCTTCTATCCGGTTCTTGCGATCGTTTTTGTGTTCGCTGTTGCCTATTTCGGCCGTGATTTCGGACCGATGTACCGCGCCGAACGGCGTGCAAGGAAGACGGGCGAGGTGTTGCGGGAGGGTTCGAACGTGGACGAGGCAGCTGGCGAAAGTGAAGAGATGAAGCCGAAAGAGGGAATGCCGCAGCGCGCCGTCAATGCTGTTCTCCCGATCGTAGTGCTGGTTGGCGGCGTGCTTGTCGGCCTTTACGTAACCGGGGCTCAGGCGGCTGGCGAGGGCGCATCGCTGCAGCAGATTATCGGTGAGGCCGATTCATACAAGGCGTTGCTCTGGGGCTCGCTTCTCGGCGTACTGATTGCCGGTGTGATGTCGGTGGGACAGCGTATCTTATCGCTTGAGGAGACGGTGGAGGCCTGGTACTCGGGTCTCAAGTCCATGCTATTCGCCATGATCATTCTCATTCTCGCGTGGGCTCTTTCGGAGATCACCACCGTGCTGAACACAGCCGAGTATCTGATGTCCGCGCTCGGGGAATGGCTGCCTCCCGGTGTGGTACCCGCCCTGATATTCGTTCTTGCGGCGGCCACGGCGTTTGCCACCGGGTCCAGCTGGGGCACGATGGGGATTTTAATGCCACTGGTTGTGCCCCTGGTCTGGGCCGTCCTCGTTGCGAACGGGATGGATGACCCGGCGCACTACCACATCTTGTATTCGTCTGTATCGTGCGTGCTGGCCGGCAGCGTTTGGGGTGATCATTGCTCGCCCATCTCTGACACGACAATCCTTTCGTCGATGGCATCAGGATGTGACCACATCGACCACGTGAACACACAGTTGCCGTACGCCCTACTGGTAGGGGTTGTCGCCATTCTGCTTGGCACGCTGCCGGCCGGCTTTGGCTTCCCCTGGTGGATGTCCTTCCTGATTGCGGCGCCGCTTCTTATTGCCTTGCTCCTTTACTACGGTAAGGATCCGGAAAAGGGCCTGGAGATGGCACCGGCTGAGACCGTGACCGCTGATGCAGGCAAGTCTGCGTGATTGCACGCGGGTGAGGCGTGGTGCCGGCTCTCACTTCTCGTTGCTATGCTCCAGCCTGGTGACGAGGGTGTTGTCAGTCTTTTCTGCAATCGGGTTACTCAACGAGCGGGCTGTTAGGTGTTTTTGAACCGTGGTACGACATGGCGCGCCATGTCGCTACGACTCTGGAGGTGAGGCGCGGAGCCAGTCCCCACCTCGTTGCGATGCTCCAGCCTCGCAACGGACCCGAAGCGCGGCTCCAGCCGCAGGGGCACGGGGTGCGGAGCAGGCGTCATCAGCGAGAGCTTTGGCGTGTTCCACGCAGTAGTGGTGGCGTTGCCGCCAGCATGTCACCGGACGGAAGCCGCGAGGCTGGCGCCTGGTAACGAGGGGTGAAAGAATTCTCGTTGCGATGCTCCAGCCTCGCAAC
>SLED01000119.1 GCA_007124945.1 Salinibacteraceae bacterium
AAGAAACTGAAGATGGTGTGCCGGACCGCGGACGTGTCGGATCGTAGCCGATCCAGGGATCAATCAGCACCAAATTTATCCCCCTGTAAACAAGTTGGTTAGCCCTTGCGATTTGCCCCTTTAATCAATTGAAGCATTCGGCGTAAGTCGATATTGCCCTTGCTTGTGTGAAACACACAGGAGCTAAGGCGCTTCACATAGAAACCATTTCAAACCAGTGGCGCTGCACAAGCGCTGGATCCTCACGTAGCAACCCATGGATACCCAGAACATTACGGTCTCTATCCCACGTCGCGAAGGCACCACCAAGAACGAGCAACCCGTAGAAGTTTGGCCGCTGGTTGAGGCAGCCTTGAAGCGCGTCTCAGCCGATGAACACGTGATGGATGCAGCACAATCTGCTCTCGCATACAGCGACGGTTGTGTAGCCATCGCCAATTACATCGACACGGAGTCGCAGCGCATTCAGCGCATGGATTTCCGCTATCGGGTTCCGCTTATCGTCCTGGCTGCCAAAAAAGCGCGAGAAGACGGGAAAGCAGACTCCATCTACGACGGCGATCAGGAAATCCTCTTCTTTGAGACGGACCAGGATCAGTATCCGTTTGATATTTCCAAAGACTGGACCGTGGACTGGGAGACAGTCGCGGATGAGCGGATCGATGGTTACGAAAACATTGGCGCGGATAACGAGACATGGGCGCTCGACCGGCTGATGGATTTCCAGGAAATCGATATCAGCAAGTACCTGGGAGACGAGGAGCAGTACGACGAGCTCGACGAGTCCGATGACGTGCCGCGCAGAGATGTCCGGTAGTACGGATGGGCGGCGCTCTACCGATGCAGATCAACCACCTCTTCGTTCCGCAGAAACTGCCCGTGAAACGAAAATGGTAACGCTACGGGAACGCGTGCTCTCGCGATCTCAGTGAGCGACCGCGCATCAAGGACGAGCAGAAATGATGCGTCTCGCGCCGCATCAAGTACTACGGAGAGCACGAGTCCGTCATCCTCCGCCGCTGCATCCGGTCTCGAGACAAACACGGGCTCGCCGGGATATGTGCCCTCCTCATACCACAGTATGGCCTCTCCGGTACGCACATCAATCTTCACCAATTGATCCGTGAAGTGTCCGGGCTTGCGGTTACCCGCTCCCCACACGTACGTGTAAGGCAACCCGTTGCGCCTGGCGTAATTTATGCGCGGCAACTCAAGACCCACCTCTGATAGCACCTCCCGTCTTGCATCCGTTGCATGTGGGGAAAGCGCAAAACGGTGCAGCTTGCCGGGATGGAGATCCTTATCGCCCTCGCGCAGGTTTTCCAGATATAGCTGCTCTACAATCCGCGCATCCGGATAGGTGGCAATATCCACGTAGAGCGTGCTCTCCATCTCGAATGCATTTACGTGGTGAAACGCAAAGCAGGGTGGTCCCTCCCACGTTCCTACCTGCTTTCCGGTGTCGCGGTCGAACACATGAAACCGCGTACCCCGCTCCGGTTGCCACTGGTAGTTCGTAATGAATGGCTTTCCACTGAACGCAAGGCGGAGCGGGTTAACGACGAACGGAAATTCGGTTACAATCAGGTAGCGCTCTGACAGCCCAAAGCTGTGCATGTATGCCGGACGATCCACCTCCAGGGAAGCGATTAGCTCCCGCTTGCGCGAAGGCGAATCGATGCGAAATAGACGGTAGCTGCTGGTACGTCCAAGCTTTGTGAGATAGTTGTAAAGCGTACCCGTCGCTGCATCGTGGTGAGGATGGGCCGTGGTGAGGTCGCCCCGGACGTCATCGTCGAACGTAACCGGACCGAGTGTTTTCAGTGTTTCCGGGTCAAACCGCACCGGTATGGGCGTCTCCGTCATGGCAACGAATTCATCCGCCAGCCGCGTGATGTTGATATTCGCGTTGTCGGTGATTGCCGGCCGGAAGATTGACATGATGCGGCCGAAGAGTGTACGGCAGGGATCGGTCGCAAATTCTGATCGCGCGATCGTGCCCGACTCCATCGCTTGAGCGAACGACTTTGTCCGCAGGTAGCGAGCACCGAACCGCACGGTACCATCCCGGATGGAGAACGCCCTTAGCATTGCGAGACCATCAAACCAGTGGTTGTACGTCCGCTCCCCCACCTCAAATACAGCAGGGCCGTTGCGCAGAAGCGTCCCTTCAAGCCAATCCGGTAGGTCGCCTTTTACAGGAATCTCCTGCCAGGGCTGCTCGTCATCGAGACTCGTGACGCCCGCAAGGTAGGGTACGTTGTTCACAGCATTGCTAATCGGTTCCGGTTGAGCCAAAGCCACCAGAGCCGCGGCGTGTGGTTTCCAGCGTCTCAACCTCTTCCCACTGTACTCTCTCATAACGAGCGACGACCAGCTGCGCCACACGCTCGCCCCGCTCAATCCGGAAGGGCTCGTCTCCAAGATTAACAAGCGCCACCTTCACCTCTCCCCGGTAATCGGCATCAATCGTTCCAGGTGCGTTGATAACCGTGACGCCATGCTTTACCGCGAGACCGCTCCGCGGGCGCACCTGCCCCTCACAATCAGGTGGAAGGGCTATAGTAAGTCCTGTTGGAATCAGGGCGCGCTCGCCCGGAGCAAGCGTTATTGGTTCATCCGCTGGAACTGCAGCCCTCAGGTCTACCCCCGCACTGCGGTTCGTGGCGTGGGTGGGCAGAGGCATGCCCTCAGCATGAGATAACTGGGAAACAGGAACGGCTACGGTGTTAGACATCAGACTTTTTTGTTTTCGAGAAATGTAAGCGTGGTGCGGGCAACGTCATGAAAACCCAAACATGACCATCCCTACCATACAGATAGCAGCGAAGCCCACGAGTTTTAGCACAAGGGGCATGCAGAAGCGAAACCACCGATCATAGGGGATCCCAGCCATACCCAAAATACCCATGAGCACGGCGTTCGTTGGTACAATCATATTAGCAAACCCATCGCCGAAGACAAAGGCCTGAACGGCGATCTGCCTGGAGATGCCGAGGATATCACTTAGTGGCGCCATCAGGGGCATGGTAACAAACGCCTGGCCACTACCGGAGGGGACGAAAAGATTCAATACCGTCTGCATCAGCATCATCCCGACACCGGCAATCTCGGGCCCCACGGTACCGAGTGGCACTGACAGCGCGTGAACAATCGTGTGTAGAATCTGACCATCCTCCATAATCAGCGCGATGCCGCGGGCGATGCCCACAAGGAGCGCGGTTTCGGTGAGCTCTTTCGCTCCAACGACGAACTCCCTGGCCATCACGCTCGGGCCCATCCGGTCGATGAGCGCAGTGACGACTCCCAGGATTACAAACGCCGCGCCCAGCTCTGTGAGGTACCAGCCGTAGCTTGCGATGCCCCAAACCGCAATGCCCAGCGCCGCGATAAAAGAGAACAGTATCGCAACGTGCTTCCACGTAAGCGCGGGGTACGATCCAGTCTCGGTATCTTCCACGGGCATACTGATGTCAGCCACAAGACTGGCTGACGGGTTGAGCTGAACCTTCCGCGCGTACGAATAGACGTGATGCGTGCCGATTAACACAAAGGGCACGAGGAGGCCCATCCGCACGGGCCAGCCGGAATACGTCGGGAGGTCCGCTACCCCCTGCGCAACCACCACCGTATACTGGTTGAAGGCGGCAGCGCCGTACCCGATACCGTATCCAGCCACAATGATACCCACGGCGGTCATGGTGTCCATGTTCATCGTTCGGCAGAGGGCGGCCAGAATGAGCACGAAAGGTATGTACTCTGCCGACGCACCCATCGCGCTGGAGGTTAGCGCAAAAACAAAGATGGTGATGAATATGAGCGTGCCCGGCTTTCCGCTGAGCGCATCCAATAACCGGCCCAGCAAAGCGTCAATAGTGCCCGTTTTGCGAATGACCGCGAGCACTCCTCCAATGATGAACAGGAAAAAGATGATATCCTGAGCAGCCGCGAACGAGCGGGGTATCGCCGTGAAGAGCTCGATCGGGCTGAGCAGTTCGCCATCATCGATGACCTCAAACGTCCCCGGAACCACTACCTCCGCCCCTTCGACGACTTCGTTATCGAACGAGACCTGAGGCACAACCCACGTAAGAACCAGCGCTGCTGCCATCAGGAAAAACAGCAATGCCAGCGTGTGGGGCATTTTGAATTTCATAAAACGACTATCGTTGACAGGATTACCGGTGATTGGTGCGCCGCGCAAGTTAATGCTGGGAGCACACGGACACAAATCTGCCGTGGATTTACTCTACGCAGGTGCCCTCCCTGCATTCTTGTCCGCACTCAATACCCCACGAGGAAGGCATCTCCAGCTCAGTGGCTGGTAGAATACAGCAGGTCTTCATCCTTGAACACCGGGGACGGGGCTGCGTACGCCGTGCCCGTTGTCTATATTCAACGTCTCACACTTACTGTATCCGACAAACCCGCCCCATGGCTGAAGCATCTGCACCCTCATCTTCCCCGACGCCTATCGGCCACGACTCCCATCCGGCTCGCACCCATACGTGCGGTGCCCTGCGCAGCGAGCACGTAGGCGATGAGGTGGTTCTAAAAGGCTGGGTGGATACCCGGCGCGACCTCGGGGGCGTAATCTTCATTGATCTTCGCGATCGCTATGGGCTGACCCAGATCGTTTTCTCTCCGCAAGATAACGAGGACGCTCACGAACTCGGTAACGCGCTTCGCAGTGAATACGTAGTGTCGATTCGCGGCATTGTGAAGGAGCGCTCCGAGGAAACGGTCAATCCCAAACTTCCGACCGGTGAGGTTGAGGTCCGCGTCCACGATCTCAACTTACTGAATACCGCGGACGTGCCGCCTTTTACGGTGTCGGCACATGAGGAAAAACGGACCCGTGCAAACGAGGACCTCCGCTTACAACACCGCTTTCT
>SLED01000141.1 GCA_007124945.1 Salinibacteraceae bacterium
GCGCTCGGCTACGAAATTGAGTACCACCTGAGTCATTTTTCGAGCACCCGCACGCGCATCCGGTACGACGGCGACCCTTTCTACCGAGAAATGGAGCCTGAAAGTCCTGAACAGCAGGAAGAATGGAAAGAGGCGCGCAAGGATGCCTACTATGGCTCATTACGACATTTCCTGCGAGCCGCGATGGATGATCGAATTGATGATGAGGGGTTTGTCGTTTTCCGGATCCCCCGCACACGCTCACTTGGCCTGCAGCACGCCGGAGGACGTGAACCGCGCTTGCGGGGACGGCGGCACCACTTCTTCGAAGAAGCAGACGAAGGTGAACACTTCGAACTTGATTTTCGGGGCCAGCTCGAGATAATGTATCGCCACGCTCCTGAGCCGCGGGCCTACGCAGAGTGGCACGCAGATCCCCGCCGGGTGCCTGCAGATTTCCGCACGTCGTACCTTTCGCTGAACGATCGGCCGGCGGTTATCGATAACGACGGCGACGTCGTGAAGCCCTTCGCCGTCACCCGCTATGGCTTCTACGCATTTACCCGTCTCGCAGACTCCCTTCCGAAGGAATACGCGCCACCCTCGGAGCGATAAGTGCTCGCTCAGCTTCGCTGTTCGACAAACGCATCCCGAAAATGCGTAATCTCCGGCTCCGACCTGTCTCCCATGTGCACACTGATCACATCAAAACGGCAGGGAGCGCCTTCAAGCTGAAATTCGTAAAGAAACGCGCGTGACGCCCGGACGATGTGCGCTTGCTTCTCGGGCGTAACAGCCTCTTCGGGTCGTCCAAAGCCTCTACCCGAGCGGGTTTTCACTTCAACAAATACAATTTCGCCACCCTGCTCGTAAACCTCGGCCGGCTCAAAGCAGATGAGATCCACCTCTGCCCGCTCGAAGCGGTAGTTTCGTTCCATGATCTGAAACCCCTGCCCTTCGAGAAATTTGGCAGCGAGCTCTTCACCCTGTGCTCCGATCCGTGTATGGCGTGGCTTACCCATCGCTGGAATCAGTAGGTTCAAAAGGTTCGGGAATCGGCGGCTGGTCACCATCGCCCTCGGATTCCGATCGAGCCTCCAGCGCCCGGGCAAACTGTATCAAGTCGCGGAGTAGCGGTGCATGCTTCTCCTGGAGGAACGGAAGAAAGGCGCTAAGAAACTGTTCGAATACGCGCACCATCTGCATCATGCTCTCGATGCGCTCACAGAGCAACCGCTCATCCGGAGGAAGATCCTCACAATGCTGCCCTTCACGTAACAGAAGTTTCCGGCAGGCCTCCAACTGATCCCCTACCGGCACGAGCTCGCGGCGCTGACGCTCCTTGATGATCTCCGTTGTAATCTGCCAGACGTCGCGCTCAGCCTCATAGTGGTCCTTGCGAGAGCCCGGCTGATGAATCTTGCGCACGAGGTTCCAGTGCACCAGCGAGCGCAGGTTCATGTTTGCATTGCCCCGGCTGATCTGGAGCTGCTCCATGATGGTGTCTGTATCGAGCGGTTCACCCTTGGCATAGAGGAGCGCGTGAATTTGCGCCATAGTACGGTTTATACCCCAGTTCGACGCCATTTCGCTCCACAACAATGTGAACCGCTCCAGCGCCTGCTCGTATCGCTCGCTTACTTCCCGGGACTGATCCCCTGTACGAGCACTGCTTGAGTCTGACATTACTTTTACACATAATTTGTAGGGATCGTGTCGCCGATTGTGACAGCCTCGTAAATCCAGCAGTTCCCGGATCCGCGCTAACTTTCAGAAAAGGATGAAAGTTGGACCCTCTCCCCTCATCCGCCCGAAATCAAGTAGAGAAACCTCCTGTGTCCTCCTCTCGCATCATCACGTTAACAACCGACTTCGGAACGAAAGATGCCTATGTTGCCGCGATAAAAGGAGTCATGCTGCAGATCGCCGCTGACCTCCGGTTTATCGACATCTCCCACCATATCGCACCGCAGGATGTAATGGAGGCGGCGTTCCTCCTGCAGACTGCCGTTTGGGAGTTTCCTGCCGGCACGGTGCATCTTGTTGTGGTAGACCCCGGTGTTGGAACTGATCGACGCCCGGTGGCGCTTCGGAAGGATGACCACTGGTTTGTAGGTCCGGACAATGGCGTTTTCTCCCTGCTGCTTGATGGCGAGGAGCCCGACATGCTGGTAGAGATTGACGAGGAGCGGGTGCAGCAACATGACAGGATAAGCACCACGTTTCATGGACGCGACGTCTTCGCTCCTGCTGCCGCAATTCTCGCAGCAGGCGCCAGCCTATCGGAGATCGGTGAACCCAGTGAAGAGTTGCAACCGCTACACTGGGCGCTGCCCATACCTGACGAGCAGGGCATCCGGGGGTGGATCGTGCATGTGGACCACTTCGGCAACTCAATTACAAACATCTCCCGGGAGCTGTTCGAGAAGCATCGATGCTCCCGCGAAGTGACGTGTTACGTGGGAAACGGCGTCCTGAAGGGGTTGCATGATACATACGGTACCGTGGAGAAAGGCGAGCCGCTCCTCCTGTTCGGCAGTTCAGGATATTTGGAAGTTGCCGTAAACGCGGGGAACGCAGCTTCACTGCTTAACATTCGAAAGGGCAACCCGGTGAACGTCGTCTTTATGGACCGAAGTTCGTGATGCGCTATCCCGGGAACTCCTTCCGGTTATTCTTGCACCTATGGCAGATCAAACCAACGCGTCCGTACGGCAGGCACTGCTCGTGCATCTTGAACGCCTGTATGCGCTTGCCCGGCTCCTGACTACCGATGCCGACGCAGCCGCCAACCTCATCACAGCAACGGCAGAAAGATCCTGGAGCGAACCTCTACAGGATGTGTCTGATAGGGAGACGCGGATCTGGGCGCTTAAAGCTGTGCTGCATACGCATCAGCAACGTACCGGCTGGACCCTCAACGTAGCGTCCATTAGAGCCCGAGAAAAGGCGTACGATGGGGTCGCTACCGTCGAGAAAGAACGTCCGCTTCATTCTCACCAGGAAGAGCTCGCGCGGATGATCATCGCCGATCGCCTTCCGACGGTGTTCGCGTCCATCCCTCACGATGAACGAGTGCTGCTGCACCTGACTGATGTGGAGGCGCTGGAGCCTGACGTGATCGCCCAGATGCTCGGGAAATCAGATGCAGTGGTGGAGAACGCGGTATCGATCGCCCGCTCGAATCTGCTCAACAGGCTTCGAGCCGATCTTCGACCGAGCGAGCAACGGCTCCTCCACAAGCATGCCCCACAGGGCGCGCTGCGTGAGGGCCTTCAGCAACATGTGCAGTCACTCTTTGCTCCGCTGCCCGCCGGGCTGCGCAACTCGGTCGTTTCGGCCACGCGGTCGCCTCAGCGGGTCAGGGACCACGAACCGGCGGCGCAAACCAGTCGAGATGAGCACCGGCAATCAGACGAAGTAAGCCCCGGCCGGAGCCGCACCATCCTGACCTGGGCCTCCCGCGCTATCATTTCCATCATCATTCTTGCGTTCATCGGTGCAGCAGGATTTCTGGCCGCGTCGTGGTTTGATCGAAGCCCGGAAACCAATCTAATCCTGCTTACCGCGGAGCATGCTGCAGAGCTGGAGGAGGTGCAGATCGAAACCGACCGGCTGGATGAGGCCGAACGCATCGTACGCGAAGAGCTCAACCTGCGTGTGATACTGCCCAGCATCGATCAGGCTACGCTTTCGGGAGCCTCCATCACACCCCTAAACGCGGATGTGACGTTACCCGCTTTTAGCTACGAGTCAGAAGACGGCGAAACCATCACGCTTTATGCGCTCTCCTATCGCCTGCTCGATCAGTACGCTGGTCGGATCAACCTATCGCGGGATGTTCTCCGTCAGATAGAAGACGACACCCACTTCGATTTGCATGATCTCGGAGATCAAAATGTACTCGTCTGGCGACATCGCGACGTTATTTACATCGCCGTGACGGATGGAGACGCCACCGCCCTTCGCGACCGCATCATCATTCCGTCGTAAAACCTGCCGCTGTTACTCCGAAGCGGGGAGCTCAATCCGGAATGTGGTACCTTCTCCAACTGTAGAGCTGGCGACCTGGAGGCTGCCGCCGTGATAATCCTCGATAATGCGGCGTGCCAGACTTAAGCCAAGTCCCCAGCCGTGACGCTTCGTACTGTAGCCGGGCCGGAAAACGTTGCTCCACTCGCGTCTCTCGATGCCCTTTCCGTTATCCTCCACTTCGATGTGGACGTGCTCGTCGCTTGAGAACGCCCGCACGACGATCCGACCATCCTCGTGATCGATGGCGTCGAGCGCATTCTTGAGCAGGTTCTCAATCACCCATTCGAACAGGTCTTCGTTGATCGGGCTTCGTAATTCCTCCGCCAGGCTCGTCTCCACCGCCACGCGCCCGCGCTGCTGAGGTATGCGCCGCCGGATGTAATCTACCGCGTCCTCGATGAGAGGCGTGATATCTCTCTCGGCAAGACGCGGCTGCGAACCGATGTCCGAGAAGCGAGCCGTTATGCGCTTCAGCCGTGCAATATCGTTTTCGATCTCGTCGAGCGCCTCATCACGCTGCTTCGTGTCGAGGTCTTCGGACCGAAGCAATTCCGTCCATCCCATCAGGCTGGAGAGTGGCGTACCCAGCTGGTGCGCAGCCTCTTTAGCCATACCAACCCAGAGGCTACTTTGCTCGCTGCGTCGAACGTACGAGAAGCCCACATACCCGATTAGCACAAAGAGCGCTACGAAGAAGAGCTGCACGTACGGGTAGATCCGGAGCTCCCGGATGAGCGCCGATTCGTCGTAATGCACGTACTGCGTGAGCCGGGGCGAGTCGCTGAGCTCAATTGGGATGGGCTCGTACGACGCAGCCATGCTCTCGGCTCGGCGCACGAGGCGGAGCGAGTCTTCGCTAGAGAGCACC
>SLED01000023.1 GCA_007124945.1 Salinibacteraceae bacterium
AAGAGCACGATAATGTTAGCAGAAATGTCGAAGAGGTATCAGGACAGAATATTAATTATTTCGTTCGAAAGCCTGGTACAGGATCCTCATAAAGCCATGTTGATCGTGTGTGACCACTTGAGCCTGGAGTACAGTGATTCCATGATGATGGGGCATCGCCATACCGCAAGCTATGATTCCGAAAACAATGCGATTGACCCAGATAAGGCGGAAGTTTCCAGTGAACTGATTAGAAAACACCCGCTTCATGTGGAATTTCCAGACGCATTCAGACAGTATCGGGCTCTTGAAAATACTGACCCCCAGTGGGAAAGCAAAGGATGACGAACCTTGCAAACTGGGCACGTAATCGTATCAAGAAGTTTGCCCGCCGCTGTGGGTACGAGATAGTGAAAGCCACTCATCAGGGTGAAGCGTTTGAATTTGAGTGCCACCCGCTCGACGCCTTGTATTCTGGACGACCAGTTGACGAGGCGCCGCTGCGCGTAGACTTATGGAAGTGCTCTAACTATACCGGATTGACGTATGGGGCTGAGGGGTGGCACCCTTTTGTTGAAACACTGAATCGTTACCACAACAAACCCACATCCTACGAAGGATCGGCCTTGAAATCGTACTATGAGGAATGGACGCCGTCAAATGCGGCAGAAGCGTTTATTACGTTCAGCGACGCGCCGGAGCCTTTCAAAATGGAGCCCTCGTACGCATTTGTTTCGCCCTGGCACACTATCTCAATCAGTGAGCGGAAGAGCAAGATTGCGTACAATGTCCGGACAGAGAATCGCGACATGGGGTACGACGCTGTTGGTATTGAGGAAGGGTTCGGATTACACGGGCCGGTTTCCGATAGAAAGGGGAGAGTTGAATTTAATCGCCTGCTCAGCACCCTGAAATCAATCGACCAGCAGGGTTACAGGCTCGATTCGGTCCATGATTTTATCGAGGGCTTCGCGCTTTTGGATCAGAACGAAGAAGAGTTTCGCATAATTGTAGTGCACGGTAATCATAGACTCGCATCACTGACAACACTCGGCAATGATCGGGCGCCCATTCGGTTAGTCCCGCCATATATCGTCCGCGTGCCTGACGTTGACCGATGGCCTCAAGTAAAAAGCGGTTTGTGGAGTAGGGGGCAAGCAATCGGGTACTTTGAAAGTTTCTTTTGTGCTCATCGTGAGATCCGGAAGTGGGCGAAGTCACGAGGACTAATCGAAAACTGAAAAGAGTGGATTCTCCAATATTCATTGTAGGCGCCAACAGGTCTGGAACGACGCTGCTACGCCTCATTCTGAACGCACACAGCCGCATCACCATCCCGGAGGAGCTCAACTACTTCTACTCGGAGATGGCCGGATGGCCTGTAGAGGAGTGGCAATCCCATACGATTGATGTCGGTTTCATCGATTATCTGCTTGACAAGTCATGTGGCCCGCTACAAGAGCTTGGTCTGGACGTGGATCGATTACGGCGTGAACTCCACGCCAATGCTCCGTTGTCCCTCCGCACCCCGTACGTCGCCATCCTTGAGGCGTGGGCGGCGCTACAGGGTAAGCCGCGATGGGGAGAGAAAACGCCGGCGAATCTCTTCTTTGCGGACGTATTGATCGAGATGTTTCCAGATGCCCTGTTCTTGCACCTCGTGCGGGACCCGCGCGATGGGGTCGCATCCATGCAAAAAGTGGATTTCTTCTCCAACGACGCGGTTTTTAACGCTCTGGCCCGCCGCCAGGCAATGACTAAAGGCGTTGACATACTCGAAAAGAACGTACCACCCGAACAGCGGCTTACATTGCGATACGAGGACCTGGTAACGGATCCAGAGCCAGCGATCCGAGCGGTGTGCGACTTTATTGGGGAGGCCTATGAGCCCGGGATGCATCACTTTCACGAAACGTCCCAGCGCTATATGAAGGAGCGCGCCGCTACCGAGTTCAATGTGAAGGCCACCAGGCCAATTACTGATGAGACGGTGGAGAGCTGGCGCAAACGCCTGTCAATGAAACAGGTAGCGATAGTAGAGAGCATCTGCCGGGACCAGATCAAGCAATTCGGGTACCCGAAATCCGATGCCACAATTTCGTGGAGGCAGATGGTTGAGGTGGAAGTAAAGCGCCTCTACTGGATATTAAAATGCTGGCAGAACCGGCGGAATAGAAATTATATTGTGCGCGCACCGATGTTCGCTCGTACGCTTGAGCGAATGCGGCGGTTGATGGGCATTTCGTGATCGGTCGTAATCCTGCACGTCGTGTTCATCCACAGGATTGCGGGGAATAAGGCAGGAATGTATGGTTTTGAATTGGTCTGTTCGTATTGCTAATGAAGCACCGATCATACCCGATAACTTGATTAGTGACCGACTGCTAAGACACGCATGCGCCTTCCAGTTACATTTTTCTGCCCGCAGCCCGGCGAACTCAGTCGGGTAGATGGTCCTCCGGTAGAGGAAACGGTGAGGCACTGGACGGTACCACAACCGGCTCGTATGCGGGCGTGGGTAGTGCAAACGGTTCTTCGGCTGCGCGAAGTCGGGTACGATGTAGCCATTCAGCCTACGTTACCGGAGACAGGGATTGTGGTGCTCTTGCCAGAGCCGCACTTCTGCGAAGCCTTTTATCGCCAGTATGAGACAACGCATCGCGACCTGCTGATCGTTACCGTCCGGGCTGACATCGTTGGCTTTCGCTCGCCGCTGGCTGATGCCGAGATCGTGCAAAATGGCTATTTTGCCGATGAAAAGCGTGTCTTCCACATTCCGCATTGGCCGCAACCGGGGCTCATTCCCAGAGATCCGGGTCGCGGGACGGCTATTCGCACAATCGCGTTTAAAGGAGACCGGGGCAATCTCCATCCTGATCTGTTTTCTGATCGGTTTCATCAGTTCCTCGGAGAGCACAACATAGAGGTACGCCTTGAGGAATCTGTCGATAGGTTGACCCCGCAGCCCTGGCACGATTTTCAGGAGGTTGACCTGCTCATCGCCGTCCGAAAGCCGTGGCATGAGGGCGACCTCTTTTACAATAAGCCAGCCTCTAAGCTCATCAACGCGTGGCATGCGGGCGTACCGGCCCTGCTTGGTCCAGAGATTGCTTTTCGCGAGCTGCGTCGGGATCCGCTCGACTACATTGAGGTAGCGAGCGACCGCGAGGCTATGACGGCTATTCAGGAGCTGATAGATCATCCAGATAGGTACTCCGCCATGATCGATCACGGGCGTAAGCGCGCGGAGGACTATACAGTCGATCGTATTACGGAGCGCTGGGCCGAAGTGCTGTTCGAAAAGGTGCCCCGTCTCGCAGAACACGCCACATTTCGGCTCTCCCGCTCTCTGCCGTTAGCCCTACGGCGTGTCTGGAACTGTGTAGCAATGCCACCTGCGCGACACGAGGCCTGGAAGATGGCGGGATACGTATATCGTAATATTAGGCATTCGATTACCTGACAACATGGAGAGGCTGTTTGCAGGTGATGAGGACTTGACGGGCAAGTGTTATTCCTTCGACGTGTTTGACACGGTTCTGACACGTGCCGTTTGCCCCCCAGAGAGTGTGTTTGTCCTCGCTGCAAAGGTGGCGCATGAACATTTACCGTCGGGGTTTACTCCGGAGCAATTTGTACATCATCGCGAACGTGCGGATGCTCGTGCCCGCTCGTGGCACGGGCATAACAAAACACTGGATGACATTTACAGCGAACTACGCGAAAGTCTTGATCTGCCTGAAAGTAATCTCAGAGGTCTGAAGGCAGCTGAGCTATCAGCAGAGAGACGTGTCCTTTATCCGGTACCTGGGATTCGCTCAGCACTTGATTCACTCCGAGCGCGCGGTGCCGATATTGTGTTTACCTCAGACATGTATCTGCCTTCCGAGTACTTAAGGGCGAGGCTGCAAGAGCATGATATCTGGCGCAGGGGCGATCGCTTGTTTGTATCCTGTGAATACGGGTTCCAGAAAAGCGGCGGGCGCTTGTTTGGCCCTGTATTGCAAACAGTTCAGCGTGGGGCTAAGGACACTGTTCACGTTGGAAATTGCAGGTATGCCGATGTGAAAGGAGCGGAATGGGCTGGTATCCAGCCCGTTCACTTTGATCAAGCAAATCCGAATCGGTACGAGCGCATTCTTGCGAACCACGCTCCCAGGACCGGTGGCTTGACGGGTTACATGTCTGGGGCCTCCCGCTATGCTCGGCTGCATACGCCCGTTTCTTCCAACCATGAGCGAGCTCTGCGTGACGTAACCGCAGGTGTGATGGCACCCCTGCTTACCGGCTTTGTCCTCTGGATTTTAAAAAAGGCCCACGCGCACCGAATTGAGAGACTCTACTTCACTTCTCGAGACGGTCAAGCACTCATTCCCATTGCTCGGCAGCTTGCTGACATTCTCCACATTGGATGTAGCTGCAAGTACGTGTACCTGAGCAGAACCTCCCTCGCAGCTGCTAATCCTGACGCCGATGTGCTCTTACGTATGTTAGAATACGAAACGGCCAGCGCGGAAGAGCTGTTGTCGCGCTACGGGCTGAAGATCGAGGAGATACTGCCGTACCTGCCTTCGGGGAATGCACTTACGCATATAAGAAGTCAACCCCTGAGTGAAAAAGGCAAGCAGATAATCGCGAATGCCATCGTCCAGCTCAGAAACGATGCGCACGTCCAAGCCAAAATCGATGAAAATCGATCACTTCTGCGGTTCTATTTGACTCAGGAGGGACTTCACGAAGCGGGTCGTTTCGGTTTTGTCGACATTGGTTGGAAGGGTAGCGTCCACAGCCTGCTTAGCGATTTTCTACAGCAGGAAAAAATGCGCAAACGTCCGCTTCCAGCTTTTCTCTTCGGCCTCTCCACACCCCAACAACCTCACGCGATCAACA
>SLED01000216.1 GCA_007124945.1 Salinibacteraceae bacterium
GCTGGGCGGCCCCTCCGCTCCCTCTGACGACTCCGGCGGCCCCAAGGCGGCCCTTCAGCAGGCCGTACTCTCCGGCGATGGAGGCGTCGCAACACTCGAAAAAGCCCCGGAAGACACCCCTGCCGAACTGAGCCGCGTTTGGCCACAACTTGTACAGATTGTCAAGCGCAATCACGTGAGCCTCGGTGCGGCCCTGCAACAGGCTACGCCACTTCACATCGACGATAGCACTGCCGTAATCGGCGTGGCCAACCCTTTCTACAAACAAACCCTGACAGAGAAGGCGCCCATCCTGCTTGAGTATTTGCAGGAGATGACCGAGCACTCGTTTGCAGAAATCGACGTACGCGTTCGCCAGGATCTGCAAACCGAAGATCCCGCAGCACAGGAAGCCTCATTTGACGTTCAGCAGTATCTTAAAGACGAGGCTGAGGACGATCCTGTACTGCGCGCGATATTCGAACAATTTGGGGGGGAGGTGGTTTGGTAACGGCGTTCATGAAAGCCGCGCCGCCGCCGGGAAATGCACCCAGCGGACACCCTTTCCAATATTTTTTGCACTTACACTCACGGAGTACGAAGCATGTCTAACGAAGGAATGAATATGGCCGATATGTTCGGCAAAATGATGGAGATGCAGCAGAAGGTGCAGGAAGCCCAGGCCGAGGTAGCCAGCAAAACGGTGAGTGCCGAGGCGGGTGGCGGAATGGTGAAGGTTACCGCCAATGGAGCTCAGCGCATCACCTCCATCGAGATCGAGGATACCGTGCTGGAATCTGATGATCCCGAGATGCTCGAAGACCTGCTTATTGCCGGCATCAACAAGGCACTTGACGAGGCAGGCGAAATGGCTCAGAGTGAGATGAAAAACATCGCTGGAGGCATGCTCCCTCCGGGCATGGATCTGAGCAAGCTCGGCCTGTAGCAGGCCCGCGCACCGCCCCTCGCAAAGCCCCACCGTTCTGTTTCTCTCCACATGCAGTTTTCTTCCGAATCGGTGGAGGCACTGGTCGAACAGTTGACCAAGCTGCCTACCATTGGCCGCAAAACGGCTCAGCGGCTGGCGTCGTTTATCCTCAAGATGCCGCGCGCTGAGGTCGTAGAGATTGCTGAAGCACTCATCGCCGTGAAGGATCGCGTGCGCGAGTGCTCCATCTGCTCCAACGTAACCGATCGGGACCCCTGCCAGATATGCCGCGCTCCCCGACGCGACCGGAGCACGATCTGCGTGGTAGAGGAAGCCAATGATGTACACGCCATCGAGCGCACCGGGGAATACCGCGGCGTTTATCACGTGCTGGGGGGTGCCATCTCACCGCTGAGCGGTGTGGGACCTGACGACCTCACGATACGCAAACTGGTGGCGCGCATCGCTCCAGACGGCGAGATACCCGAAGAGCTTGTCCGTGAAAATGGCAGCGCGAATGACGAGGAAACCAGCGATGACGAGGTGCACCGGTTCATCCAGGAACACCGAAAAACAACTGTCGAAGAAATTATTCTTGCTGTTAACCCTAATGTTGAGGGCGACACAACAGCCTACTATATTTCTCAGCTGATCAAACCGCTCGGCGTCTCTGTTACGCGCATCGCCCGAGGGCTACCCATTGGCGGCGATCTGGAGTACGCTGATGAAGCAACGCTTTCACGCGCACTCGAAGGCCGGGGGCAGGTTTAACCCTACCAACCACATTTTTCTAACCCGTTCTCTGTACGAATGAAAATCACCGTCATCGGTGCTGGGGCTATAGGCTCCACCGTCGCTAAAGACCTGCTGCAGGACGACGACGTCCGACTCGTGCAAATCTGTGACGCACGGGCTCGTTCGCTACAGGATTTACAGGACGCCCTTGAGAGCGAGCGCCTGCGCTCGTTTCAGGTAGACGCGCGCGATCCAAATGTGCTCACGTCTATCATCAGTGGAAGTGATTGCGTCGTTGCATGCGTGCCCTCGGGTGTAAACCCCAAACTGGCCCGCCTTTGCCTCGACCTCGGCGTACACTACTGCGACCTGGGCGGAGATGAAAAGGCGGTCCGTCGTACCCTTGAGATGGACGAGGAAGCCCGCTCAAAGTCTGTTTGGCTTGTACCCAACTGCGGGCTCGCTCCCGGACTCTCCAACGTGCTGTGTCTTCGTGGAGTGGATCAGTTCGACGAGGTGGACACCGCCGCTCTCCGTGTCGGTGATGTACCGCTTCATCCCAAACCGCCCTTCAACTTCAGAATCTCTTGGTCGGCAAAGAAGGTCATTGAAGACTACACGCAACCGGTCTATCTCATCGAGGATGGGGACGTACAGACGGCCGAGCCTCTGTCGCACGAAGAAGAGATTCATTTCGAAGAACCGTTCGCTCCGATGGAGGCGTTCTGTACGGCTGGTGGCCTCTCCACGCTCACCAATGACTTGAAGGGCAAAGTGCGCCGGCTGGATCACAAAACTATTCGCTGGCCGGGACACGCCCATCAGATGCGGTTTCTGCTGGGGCTCGGCCTGGGAGAGGACCGGACCATCGACGTACGCACCCATCTGACATACCGTGACGTCCTGATCCGTCGCATGGAGCAACGGCTTTCGGGCGCGTACGAAGACGCCCTGTTACTGCGCGTTTGTGTCCGGGGTATAAAGGATGGCGAGAAGCAGACGCTGGTCTATGAGATGATCGAGCAGTACGACGAAGCACAGGAGATCACAGCCATGCGCCGATGCACCAGCGTCCCTGCCGCCGTAGCTGCACTGATGCTCGCCTCCAAGCAGGTCTCGGGGGGTGGAGCAGCTCCCCCCGAAAACGTTGTCGACCGCGAAGCCTACTGTAACCGCATTAGCACGTACGGCCTGCAGATCACCGAGCGGTGGTTTGAAGGGTACACCTCGGTGCAGAACCCGAGCGGTGACAAGGTGAAGGAGCCGGCCTGATCCGGGCGGCTGGACACCTACCGGAGGCTCCCGTACGCCCGGATAACCGCCCCATTGGTTGCCCGCGACACAGCCGGATCTGTTAGGTAGCAGGCGAGATCCACGATCCGCTCTGCCGGTACACCCTCAGCGTCCTCCTCATCGCCAAACAGAAGCATGGACGGCGCGATAGCATGTGCACGGATATCGCCGTCCTCGTATTCAGCCGTAATAGACTCCACGAGGCGAATGATACCCGCTTTGGACGCAGAATAGGCCGGTTGCTGCGCTGCCCCCCCATCCGCCCCCTGACCCGAAGCAAACCCGATAACCTGTCCGCCGCTGCCGCGCATCTGCTTGATGGCTTCCCGAAAACAGAGAAACGCAGACGTGAGGTTGATGTCAAGCATCTGGCGCCAGTCGGATAGCGAGGTCTTGTGCAGCGGCGCCATCGACCACATGCCCACCGCATGCACGAGGCCATCGATCGGGCCGACGTCATCAGCAATTTTTGAAAAGCACGCCGCCACCTCGTCTTTGTCAGTGAGATCGGCGTGGAATGCATGAGCACCGTCAGGAAGCGGAATTGCAGTCCCCTCGCGGTCTACGCCAGCGACGGTGGCCCCGCGGTTCACATAGGCCTCGACTAACAACCGGCCAAGCCGACCGGCTGCGCCCGTCACCACGATTGTACTACCTGAAATTGCAGAAGACATGTATAGTAATTACTTTCGGACATGAAGGATCGTCGTAGAAGGTAAAAATAGATAGCCTTCTGGACGATAACTGTCAAAAAGTGATAACATTACCCTCCGAGCTCTCCACAACCCCGCAACCGTACTGTAACGTTACGGAAACGCAGTCTGCCGCGGCGCTTTAAAGACGGTACTCTTCCTCCTGGAGATCATCTCCGCACGCTCACCACTCTGCATGCATTAACTGAGGTAACCTTATACGCCCCGATTGATACAGTTCTTCTCGGTTCAGTTTTTTGCGAGAAACGTTTTGTGCTACGCGTCAGCGGTTATCCTCCTTTGTTTTTGTAATCGGCCTCCCGGTTGAGTGAGGTCGACCTGTGCATGGTAGATCTGGTGTACTCATATTCAATTTTTCGGTGGCGTCATGTTGTGCTGGCCCTTGGAGGGCCGGCTACGCTGGTGGCGCTGGCTACGTTCGTTTCCGGTAGCGCCAGTCTGGCCGGGGAGCGCGAGCGGTTGCACGATAGTGATCAGGTTGCCGCATTCCTGACAGCTGATACGCTCGGGGCGGATGGGCTACGCGCAGATGTGGATACCTCTTTGACTATCCCGCCGCTCGATAGCCTTCTCTTGCTACCAGATATTGCAACCAGGGAGGCACGCGGGCTTGAGCTGGATCCCGTTGCATATCGACCCGCGCAGATGCTCGATGCGCCCCAGGTACCGAGGGACCTTACCGCCGATGGCCGTGCGAAGGATACGGGTCCGGACCCACGGTTTGACCCGTACCTCCGCCCGCTCACTCGGCGCCCGGTCAGCCGCTCTGCCTCCCCGGTGCGCTCACAACGCCGTGGACTCCGGCCGCCCCCGCCCTCTCCCGTACAACACTCGGTAGTCCTGGACGCGGACGGCCGCACCTATATCGCTCGCGAGCATATCGGCGAACGCGACATCCGCCGCCAGCAGCGCCTGGATCGCGACCGCTATCGACAGGAGCGCGAGCGGGATGCCCTGCGCGGAAGCTACCGCACCCTCGTGGCCCAACGTGAGCAACAACGCCTGCAAGAGCGCGATACCGGCATCGGACTCAATATCAGCGTCCCGGGCGGGCGCCAGAGTCCCTTTACGTCAATCTTTGGCGCCCCTGAGGTAGACCTCCGCGTCACCGGGCAGGCAGACATCCGCGCGGGCTTTGATTACCGGCAGAGCGATCAGCAGGCCGCCATCAC
>SLED01000194.1 GCA_007124945.1 Salinibacteraceae bacterium
GCGATGCCGGATGCCGCTATCGTCTCGATGAGGGTTCCAGGACGGTATCAACGAGGCGGACGCGCGTCGCGTCGCGGCTGTGATGCGCCTTCCCAAAAGCCTCTGCCTGCTTCCCGCGCTTGCTCTTCGAGCCTGCGAAATGATGCCACCTCCAGATATTCGCCCGGACTCGCCTGGGCGAAGCCGTCCCGGACGATGCGCTCGTTTAGCATGAAAAGATCAGCGCCATCTTCGTCGAGGATGTACACGTACGCGAGCAGCGCGCCGTCGGGCGTGCGGTTATCCTGCTGCTCGTAGGAGCGGTCGAGCTCCAACCGCACCGGCGCGTCTTCCGCCAGCTCCTGCACGTACTCATACGACGCCTGCGCGCGGGCTCGTAGCACCGATGGCTCCTGGCTGGTACGCATCGCCCATCGCTCAAGATTTTCTCCGTATGTGCGCGGCGGCAGGTCTACACCGATGAGCTGGATGCGCTCACCGTCGGAAAGAACAAGCTTATTGCCCTCCAGCACGGTCTCAACCGTAAGATCTTGAGGCGGCAAAAACGCGAGAAAAACCGCAAGAAGCAGGGTATACATGGCGTTGAGTAAAATGCGACAGGACCAGCGCGGGTAGTATCGTACAACCGACCATTGCACTTAACGTGCCAGAAATACCCGTCACGCCGCCGATTCGGACTGCCCGGAAGGATCGTTCTCGGATTTCAGTTCGGCGGGTAGCTCTTTCGAAGCAGAAGCGCCGAGGTCGCGCAGCATCTCGGCCTGCCGCACGAGATTGCCGTGCCCCGTGCTGAGGCGACCCACAGCCTTGTCGTAGCTTCGTTTGGCCTGATCCAGCCGCTGCCCCACCTCTGTGAGCGCTTCAGCAAACAACACGAACTTGTCGTAGAGCTGCCCGCCACGTTCGGCGATCTCCTGCGCGTTCTGTATCTGCCGCTCGTACTGCCAGATGTTGCTAACTGCCCGCAGCGTTGCCAGTAGCGTGGTGGGGCTTACCAGCACGACATTATTTCGGAAGGCCTCCGAGTAGAGCCCATCGTCCTGCTGAAGAGCGAGCGCAAAGGCCGGCTCCAGCGGGATGAACATCAGCACGAACTCGGGGGAGATGCCCCCGGGCAGGCGGTGGTATGATTTCTTGCTTAGATCAGCCACGTGATTGCGAACGGACTGCAGGTGCTGCTTTCGGGCCTTTTTGCGGTCGGCTTCATCATCGGCATCCACGTACCGTTTGTACGCGCTAATGGACACCTTCGAGTCGATAACGAGGCATCGCTCCTGTGGCAGATGCACCACCACGTCGGGCTGTATGCGGCTTCCGTCGTCCCGCGTGTAGGACTGTTGTGTTTCGTACTCGCGGCCTTTCTGCAGGCCGGACTCCTCCAGTACGCGCTCCAGGATCATCTCACCCCAGTCGCCCTGCGTTTTCGACTGGCCCTCCAGCGCGCGGACGAGGCTTTGGGCATCCTCGCTCATCTGCTCGTTTAGCGAGGCGAGCTGTTTGATCTGCTCCTGCAGCTGCGTGTTTTCCTTTACGCTCTTCTCCCGCGTCTCGCGCACCTCCTTCTGAAACTTCTCAAGGCGCTCTCCAAGCGGTTTGAGAAGCTCGTTTAGCCGCTCCTGATTTTGCTCGGTGAACTTCCTGGATTTCTTCTCGAGCAGGTCGTTGGCCAGGTTCTCGAACTTATCGCGCAGGCGCTGCTCAAGCTGTTCCAGCTCCTCCTTTTGTTTCTCAAGGGCCTTCTTCAGATTATCGCGCTCAACCGAAAGGGCGGATCGCTCTTCACGAAGCGAGCCGATCGTCTCCTGGAGTTGTTGCTGCGTCTGGCGCGATTCCTGTTGCTCGCTCCGTAGCTGCTCCTGAAGCTCGCGCCGGTCATCGTCCAGCTCCTGAATGCGGTAGTGCAGCGGCTCCGGATCTTGCTGCCAGATCTTCGCGATAAGAAAACCAGCCACGCCGCCAAGGACGGCGCCGGCAAGAAGGGCAACGAGATCTAATTCCATGGTGAAGCTGTCATGCGAAACGGTCGAAACAAGGGCCTACCGATCTTCCATCAGTAGATTGAGTGTGCGGAAGAAGGAGTCGCGCAGGTCTTCCTCCTGCTGACCCGCGTAGTGGCCTGATCGATTGTTCTGCCGTGCGGCAATCTCCACGGTACCTTCCTCCTCTCCGGGCTCGATCGTGATCACCATCTCGCTCCGTACGGTGCCACCAGATCGATCAGCCTGCCGCACGCCGCGCACGCGCCTCTGTCCCTCATCCAGGTATTCCACCTCCAAACCGTGGGAAAAACCTGTACGTACGAGCGCATCTTCCACAATATCGACGGCCTCATCGGTTGAGGCGCTGTACGTTTGGGATTGGGATGCTCCAATGCCTGCGCAGCCGGCGGTGAACGCACCAAGTACGATTAGCAGAAGAGGCAGCTGAAGCAGCGAGCGTACATTCATTTGTTTTGACGGGGTTAGGAAGCGATCGGCTATGCGTTGGAAGATAGGGATATGCGGTGACTCCTTCCACTGCCCGATACCAACACTCAGCCCGCCTCGGGATGCTCGAGTCCTCCTTCCGCACCCACGAGCGGCACGAAGCGGAAACGGTGGAAGCCCTCCCGCTCGAACGATTCCGGCCCGGTGCGTGTGATGCGCATCATCACCTGGCCATCCTGCGTGCCGACCGGCACAACGAGCCGCCCGCCCGGGGTGTCGTCCTCTGGCAGGCGGAGCTGCTCCAGGAGCGGCTGTGGCACGTCGGCGGCAGCGGCTGTGACTACGATACCGTCGTAGGGTGCGAACGACTGCCACCCCAGCGTGCCGTCGCCCACGCGTGAAACCACGCGGTAATCGAGCTTCTCCAGTATATCGACTGCGCGGTCCAGAAGTGGTCGGTGCCGTTCGATCGTGAAGACGCGGGCGCCAAGTTCGCAGAGCACCGCCGCCTGGTATCCGCTTCCGGTGCCCACCTCCAGCACACGATCGCCGGGTTGCACCTCAAGGAGCATCGACTGATAGGCTACGGTAAACGGCTGCGAGATCGTCTGCCGCTTTCCGATGGGCAGCGCCTCATCGCGATAGGCGCGGTTGCGCAGTGCCGGCTCCACAAACTCGTGCCGGGGCACGGCGGCTATGGCTCGCAGCACATTCTCGTCATCGATACCGCGATCGTGCAGTTCCTCCACAAGACGTTTGCGCTGGAGGCGGTATTTGCGTTTCTCTGCCATGGGGAAAGCGCGATCTCGCGCATCGGGTTATGCAGTGGTGGGCGTGTGCGTGGTAAGCGCATCCATAAGCTGGGCCTGCAGCTCCTCAGCGGTAAGGTTGGATATCAGGTCGCCATTGCGAGAGACCGAGATGGTGCCCGTCTCTTCCGAGACGACGATCACGAACGCGTCGGTCTGTTCGGTAAGACCCACCGCAGCCCGGTGCCGCAATCCGAGGTGCGGACTCAGCTTCATCGTGTTGGAAACGGGCAGGATACACCGTGCCGCCTCAACCCGGCGGTTGCGGATGATGGTGGCGCCGTCGTGCAGCGGGTTCTGCCCGTGAAAAATCGCCAGCAGCAGGTCCCGGCTGATGCGCGCCTGAATGAGTTCGCCCGTTTCGATGTAGCTCCGCAGGCCCGTGTTGCGTTCCAGCACGATCAGCGCACCGATCTTACGCTGACTCATCTCGCGCGCAGCTTCTGTAACCTCTTCAATCAGTTCGTCCTCGTCGGAGGTTGACACAAAACGGCGTACCAGTGGATTCTGCCCCAGCAATAACAGCAAGCGCCGAATCTCAGGCTGAAAGAGCACGATGATGGCCAGCACCGCCACATCACCAATCGTGGAGAAGAGGTTCTCCATGATGGTCATGTCGATGGCGGTGACGATGACCTGGATGAGGTAGAGCGCCAGAATCCCCAGAAAGATGGAGACCGCCAGCGTCCCGCGCATCAGCTGGTAGAGCTTGTAGAGCAGGAACGACACCAGCGCTACTTCCAGCACATCGACTACACGAATGGGAATGAACCAGTCGAAAAGCGTCACGGAGGCAGCGTGGGTCTCGGGTGTGCGTTAGAGAAGCAGTGATGCGAGTCAGGTAGAATCGCGTCCGGCTCGCGCGGTAGCAGCGAGGGTGCTTAGCATGTCAACGGTAGGTCCTACATCATGGGTCCGCACCAGCGAGGCACCCCGCAGCACCGCCACCGCCGTGGTGCCGAGACTGCCAAAAAGCCGGTCGTGGATGGGAACGGGCGGGCCGGGGTCTCCCAGCACCGCGCCAATGCTACTCTTGCGCGAGACGCCGATCATTACGGGATAGCCGAGCTCAGTGAACGCATCCACGCGCGCCATCAGCCGGAGATTCTCCTCCGTACGCTTTCCAAAACCAAAGCCGGGATCCAGCACCAGCTGTTGCAGGCCAGCCCCACGCGCCACACCGACGGCATCACGAAGCGCGCCCGTCACCTCCCCAACAACGTCTTTATAGGTGTGTTCATGCGGCATCGCGCCCGGCTGCCCGAGCGAGTGCATCAAGATAAGCGGCGCGCCCGCTTCGGCAGCGATCGCGGCCATCTCCGGATGAAAACGGAGGGCGGTAATATCGTTGATGATGTTGGCGCCCGCATCCAGCGCTGCGCGGGCCACCTCCGGCTGATACGTATCGACCGAAATAATACCCTCCGGAAAACGGGCGCGGATACCGCTGATCACCGGAATCACGCGCTCGCGCTCCTCCGTGGCCTCGACGGCCTCCGCCCCCTCCCCATACGCCGTACCTGCCGGCCGCGAGGAGGCCCCTCCCACATCCACTACCGCCGCGCCCTCGGCA
>SLED01000138.1 GCA_007124945.1 Salinibacteraceae bacterium
AAGAGCTGCGGCGTAAGCAGCCCGGCCCAACTGTCAAAGACCTGCACGTACTGCGCCCCCGCCTTGATCTGCTGATCCAGGTAGTCCATGACGGCCTCTGCAATGCGGTTCAGCAGCTCGGTGCTCGCTTCTGAATGCTGATAGAGCCATCTCCGGGCGGTGGCGAAGTTCTTGCTGCCGCCGCCTTCAATCATGTACGCCATCAGCGTCCACGGGGCGCCAGAGAACCCAATGAGCGGGCATCGGCCGTTGAGCCGCTTTCGGGTGAGCGTGATGGCGTCCAACACGTAGTCAAGATCGCGGGCGGAATCCGGCGTCCGCAGCCTCGACAACTCACGCGGTGCCGTAAGGGGATCAGGGAAATGCGGCCCCTTGCCCTTCACCATCTGAACCTCCAGGCCCATTACCTGGGGAATAACCAGAATATCTGAGAAGATAATCGCAGCATCTACGGGAAAACGATCTACCGGCTGAATCGTGACCTCGGCGGCCAGTTCCGGTGTGCGGACCACCTCAAAGAAATCGTTCTTACTGCGTACGGCCTGATATTCGGGGAGATAACGACCGGCCTGCCGCATCATCCACACCGGTGTGCGTTCAGTTACTTCCTGTCGGGCGGCGCGGAGCAGCAGATCGTTTTTTAACGCGGGAAAACGGGGCATGTATAACTGGGAGTCGTGAACTACAGCAAACTGGGCGTCGGAAGAGCATCTCCCTGAATCAGCCAGCCGCGCCTTTGATCCCGACGCCCACACGGATACGGCTACGCTCGTGAAACAGCCGGCACCGGCCTGCGCACACCGGCGATTGAACGGCGCAGCAGATGATGAGCGAGCACCAGCGAACAGAAGAATAGAGCAAGTGCACCCAGCGCCGGGCCAAGAGCATCCTGGAGCATCAGCAGGTTGGTGCCGGCGTGCGCCATCGTTCCCCAGCCAAACGCGATCAACAGCATCAGTGGACGGCCGCGCTGCCACGCAAGAAGTCCGAATACGCAGATCACGGTGTAGCTCATGTGGGCCGGCGCGGTCCACAACATACGCACCCACACCACCTCGCTGCCAAACTGCAGGATATAGAGCACCGCTTCAGCCGATGCAAATCCGAGCCCCACCAGCGCCCCATACAGCACCGTCTCTCTAATCGAAAGCGAATGGTGCATCCAGTAAAGCAGACCGATAACAGCAGCGGCTTTTATCGCTTCCTCGCCAAATGCCGATGCCAGAATCGTGCCCGTGCTGTACGCATCGCTTGCCAACACTCTCAGCACGCCATTCAAAACCAGCGCCCCCAATAGAGCCAACACACCACCAACGAGTGCTCCCGCGACCGCCCAAACTGTCAGCACACGGCCGCTTCCCGACTCCCCACCGGTGCGCTCATAACACCCCAGGCATAACACCCAGGCTGTCAGGCAGCCTATCAGGAGCAGTGTGGTTGTAACGGTCATGAGTAGTCTCTATCATAGAACCCCGACGAGGTACACTGAAGATTGGAAACAGTCATTTGCGCGGAGTAGGGACTATCACGCGTCGTCCGTGTGCTTCGGAGACCATACCTTTGCGCTTTTGGCTTACTCCACGAGGGAATTCACAACGAGATCGCCCTTTTCCATCACCTGGTCGGGCATTGACGAATATTTTTTGGTGATTCGCGGCAGATAAAAATACCAACGGGACCTGTGACCGACCACACCGCCGCGTGCGGTTCCGCAGCGAACGAGCTACCGCTGCGAGCAGAGCTTGCGCGGAAATTGATTCATCTTTTCGCGCTGATCATTCCGCTGGGGATGGTGATGCTCCCGCACAGTTGGGCGGCCACGCTGCTGGCCGCTGGAGCCGCACTCGGCGTCGGCGGCGACGTACTGCGCGTCCGGTCGGCGTGGTTTGCCAGCCTGATATACCGAATCTTCGGCTCCCTCATGCGTGCTGATGAAAAGCCTCCTCTGGGCACCCGCCCCGTGCTGAACGGGGCCACCTGGGTGCTTCTCTCCGCGCTTCTTTTGATCTTGCTTTTCACACCGTTTGTGGCGGCCGTCTCCTTTGCAATCTTTATGATTGCCGATGCAGCTGCCGCGCTTGTAGGCAGGAGATACGGAACCAGACGATGGCCCTGGGGAGACCGTACCCTGACAGGATCATCCGCATTCGTAGGGGTTGGATTCGTCGTGGGGGTGTTGCTCCCTTCGGTAACCGCGCCAAAGGCCCTTGTGCTCGCAGTCGTAGGGGCATTCGCGGAATCCCTGCCCTACCCATCAAACGATAACTTGCGCGCGCCTCTGATTATGGCGTGCACGCTGGTTGCATTGCAATACATTCTAAACGATACAGTGGAGTTGCTCCCGCTCTTCCTCTGAAGTCTCACGTCTGCGTTGCATCCTGCCCGCGTATGCTTCCGAGTAATTCCTTATCTTCGGAGATTAACTGATAGGCAATCATGCTTCGTCTATGAATGTACGCACCGGCATTGAAAGCTGGATTCACCTCGATCCGTATCCGCAGCCACCGCTACAGCCCACGCGGTATCCGGTAATGCTGATGCATGGCTTCGGAATGATTGCGGCCATCCGATGGCCGGGCCATCTTCATGATGTAGCGCTGGATCTGCGCTCCCGGGGTGTAGCGGCCTATGCGCCCAACGTCGCCCCGTACAATACAGTGGCGGAGCGCGCGAAAATGTGGCAGGAGCGCCTCCATCATATTTTGAAGGAAACCGGCGCGGAGAAGGTCAACCTTGTCGCTCACTCAATGGGCGGACTGGATGCGCGGTATCTTGTCCAGAATCTTGAGATGCACCGGAATGTGGCCTCCGTAACCACGGTTGCCACACCGCACCGTGGCACCTCTATCGCCCGATTCATCATGGACCAGCCGGCGCAGGTGCAGCGCTGGGCCGCAGAGCTAATCAATAGAATCGGCGAAGCGGCGATGCATGACACGCATCCTGACGTATCGGAAGCAGTCGCTCAGCTTACACCTGAGTACGTAAAAAAAACGTTCAACCCCTCCTGCCCAGACCACCCGGATGTGCTGTATCGTTCGTATGCCGGGCAGGCAGGAAAAGGCACCGACGTGCCTATCAACCCATTTCTGCGACCATTTAACTCCATCATTTTCGAGCGCGAGGGCGTTAACGATGGCTACATAGCCGTTGAGAGTGCGCGCTGGGGTACGTTCTGCGGCACTATTAACGCCGACCACACGCTTCAGATCGGTATCAAGCTCTCGCAATCATCGTTCAACCACCTCGTCTTTTTCCGTGAAGTGATCACACAGTTGCGGGGGCACGAACTGTAGTCAAGACGGCGCAGGTACAGATAGGGCGGGCGACTTTAGTCGGGCAATCGATAACCGATACCCTCGGTGTCGCATAGTCTGCCCCCTACCCTCGCACGTTTCATGCTACGCGTTACCGCTACCCTTCTCCTGCTCTGCCTTCCGCTTGCTGGCTGCAACGTTTTTGAATCCTTCCAGAACGAGGGAAGCAGTTCGGATCCAGACATTCTTCTCCAGGATGCGAAGGCTGCCCTGGACCGAGGCGAACCCGAAAAGGCTCGGGACTACCTGCGGAAAGCACACGAAAACGACCCGGACCACCCCGGCGTCCGCATTGAGTTGAGCGCCGTGGAACTGGAAATACGCGGGATTTCCGTCTTGTTGATCAGAGACCTGGCTGACTTCACCCGCGAAAACAGCCCGACCGGCAGCTCTGCATCGGTGGTTGACGGAAACGCCCGCTTCGCAGATCAGGTCTGTAACTTCTCACGGGCTGAGGAGCCAAGCGCTGAGGTTTTCAACTACGCAGAGCTTGATGCCTATCTGACACTCTCCTCACACGATGATGCTCTTGAGGTCGTGATTGAGCTACTGGAAGGCATCACGGTCCATGACCTTAGCAAGCACCAGCGCGCCCGGTTGTTCATGCTCGACTCTACCGTCCGCATCGCGCGCTCGATCGTTCGCCTGCAGCGCGTGGCCGACGAATTCGACGTTACGCTATACCGCCTTGCCTCCGGAGCCATCGGCGCGTGCGCTAACCTGAGCGACGGACTCGAAGCGTTTGAGGAAATAGCAAGCTGCGAGTTGCTTGATGATCTGAAAACTGCGCTAAATGGCCTCAAACACCGAGAGGAACTGATTTCTTCCGGCTCCAACTCGGCTCTACAGGAGATCATTGCTGCCCTTGAGGAGGCGATTTCCCTGCTTGATGAGGAGCTTGATACTGACTGCTAAGCCCACCACACCATGATGCTACTTCGACGCGCCACATCGATTTTCGTCGTGCTGATCCTGGCTACCGCAGGGTCAGCTGCAGCCCAGAATTACTTTCAGAATCCACGGGCATTCGTTCGCTCTCCGCAGGTACTGGCGACGGGGGACGCCACCGTTGCCATGCCTTCCCCGGAAACGGTATTCTTTTACAATCCGGCACACCTGTCTGAGACCACATCCGCCACACCCCGCATAACGATCGTCGGAGTACAGGGCGCCGTCAGCACGTCGGTGTTCGATCAGGTCTCCTTTTTTCAGGACAAGGTAGAGCCGGCCATCGACCGCGGCTTTGATGACCTCTCCAGTGAAGAGCTTGACGAACTCTACGACAAAGCATTTGCGCTGGGACGACAACGCGCATTTGCCAGCGGCGATGTTATTCTGCCATCCATTCAGTTTGCGAGTGGCCCTATCTCTATCGGTGCCGGCTTCTTCGCCCACACATCGGCCAATTATCGATTTGAGGACGCCGGTCTGGGCGTGCCCCAACTGGACTTTGTGGGGCGGGCTGACGCGATCGGCGTGGTCACGGGGGCGCTGGATGGCACTGCAATAGGCTTCCGCGGATTCTCCGTCGGGATGACGGCGAAGTACACGCGGCGGTATATTAGCATAAAGGACCGGCCGCTCGACGCGATTGGCGAAGACGAACCGCTACATGTGTTTTCCGGTGATGCCGTCACGATCGACTACGGTATGCTGTATCGCGCAGGGAATCTGTCGCTTGGGCTGTCGGTGTATGATATCTCTTCGTCTGACTTCGACTTTGCTTTCGATCGAACCTTGTTTGCTGATGCACCGGCCGCACCGGAGATAAACACTCGTGTTCAGTCCGAGCTGGAGGCGGTTAAAGCGCTAAACGAGATTCGGCCCTCATACCGCATCGGGGCCGCATATACCGCCCCGCGCATGCTCGGCGTTTTTGGTGAGACCACCGTAATGCTCGACTACCTCGGGTACAGTGACCCGGTGGTCAATCAATCGGGGCTCGCACGCCTTCACCTTGGGGCGCAATCAAACATTGCCGGCCCGCTTACCGTCCGCGGCGGTCTGTCCCAGGGGTACCCGTCGGGTGGGATCGGCCTTCACTTCGGACCTCTCCACATCGATTACGCTTTCTTCGGATACGAGGAAGGGCGCACGCCAGGGCAAACACCCGCGTGGAATCACCTGGCACAGCTGCGGCTGGCCATCTAACCGAAAAAGAAATGGCCGCCTTGAAAAGGTGAGACGGCCAGCTCTCTGGTTCTATCGTAGTTAAGGAAGGGTAGTGCTATCAATATTGCGCTTTAACTGTTGGCGCAATTTGCTCCTGATAACGATCCATCGACTCCTTGATGATCGATCGCGCCTTATCCGGGCCCTGGAAGTTTTGCACGGCCACCTCCTTTTGCTCAAGCGCCTTGTAGTCCATAAAGAATCGTTTGAGCTCATTCAGCCGATGATCCGGGATTTCCCAGATGTGGTAGAATGAGTTAAAGGCGGGATCGTCAAGGTGCACGCAGATAATTTTTTCGTCGTTCTGCCCATCGTCAATCATGTTCATCATGCCGATAGGGCGCGCATGCAGGAGGCTCAGCGGCTGAACAGCTTCCTGCATGAGCACAAGCACATCCAGCGGATCCTCATCGTCGCCATACGTCTGCGGGATAAAGCCGTAATTGGCAGGATACATCACCGAGGAATATAGCACCCGGTCAACCCGAATCAGCCCGCTCTTCTTGTCGAGCTCGTACTTCACCTTGGAGCCTGCTGGGATTTCGATGCAGGCTGTGAAGTTTTCTGGTGCTTCATCGCCGATAGGCACCTGGTGCCATGCGTGCGCAGTCATATCTCTTTCGATTGTCGGTAGAGCAAATGTAGTCATCTCACACGATTTCGCGCATCGTGAGAAAAAGAAGGTACCACGTGGAGAACACACGTGCAGTGCCCCACCTTCGAATAAACGCTTAAGAAGTAAGGGCAACGGTCCTGGTTTCGACGATTGCCTGGCCCTCTTAAAGCGTGTAGAACGTCGGGGCCTCCGGACCTACCGGAAGACCGAGGAAAAACACCCAGATGTAGAAGAGCAGCATCCAACCCGCCAGAAAGAGAATACTGTAGGGCAACATCATACTGATGACCGTCCCGATCCCGAGGTTTTTGACGTAGCGCTCTGCGAAAGCCAGAATCAGACCAAAGTAGCTCATCATGGGCGTAATGATATTAGTCACCGAGTCCCCGATCCGATAAGCCGCCTGAATTACTTCAGGGCTATAGCCGATCAGCATCAGCATTGGAACGAAGATCGGAGCAGTCACAGCCCACTGAGCGGAAGCAGATCCCAGCATCAGGTTGACGAAGCCGGAGACAAAGATGAAGCCGACAAAGACGAGCGGTCCGGTCAGGCCTATGTTATCGAGGAACTGGGCACCGGTGACGGCCAGAATCTGACCGAGGTTCGTCCAGCCAAAAAAGGCGACGAACTGCGCGGCAAAAAACACAATTACGATATACAGGCCCAGCGTGCTCATCGCCTCAGCCATGCCATCTACCACATCCCGATCGCTAGTCATCGTTCCGGTTACGTAACCGTACACAAAGCCCGGGATGATAAACCCGATAAAGATGATCGCCACAATCCCATCCAGGAAGGGCGAGTCAAGCATTTCGCCGGTTTCGGGATTGCGAAGTACCCCCCATTCAGGCACGATGGTTAGCGCAAGTAGGGCGCTCATGATGAGCACCGCGAATCCGGTCCAGGCCAATCCACGCTTCTCGTTACTGGTGAGCGGATCGAGCTCACTATCTTCTGTAAGATCTTCAGACGCCAGCTTTGGATCGTACTCGCCCAGCCACGGCTCAACAATGCTAAGGGTGACCCAGACGCCGATGATCGTGATAAGGAAGGTGCTCACGATCATGAAATAGTAGTTCACAGCTGCGTGCACGGAATACTCAGGATCGATGAGCCGTGCGGCCTCTTCGGTGAGGCCGGCCAGCAGCGGGTCTATCGTACCGAGCAGCAGGTTGGCGCTGTACCCCCCGGAAACTCCAGCGAACGCGGCTGCGAGACCGGCCAGCGGATGGCGACCCATCGAGAGAAAGACAATGGCGCCGAGCGGAACGAGCACGACGTACCCGAGCTCGGACGCGGTGTTTGAGACGATCCCCGAAAAAACAACGGCGATGGTTACCAGCCGCTTGGGCTCCAGCACGAAATTAAAAAGCTTTCGAAACGTCTCGCGAGCATAGGCGATCGCGCCGGAAATCTCCTCAAACTCGGGTTCGCGTGGGCGCACGGACGCAGCTGACAGGACGATCCCACGAATGCACGCTTTGATCAAACCGGAGTGCTGTGCCACGCCCACGCCCAGCAGCGCTACCAGCACCGTTCCAAGCGGAGCAAACGATGTAAAATTGTCCACCAGATTCTCGATGATGCGGCGCAAACCATCCCCATTCATCAGGCTTACCGCTTCGATCACGCCTTCGGGCGCGCGTCCCGGGGAGCCCTCCGGTCGGGGATCCTCCACAGCCAGCCCCACCCACTCGGCAAAGCCACTGATCAGGATCACGCCCATGGCGAAGAGCGCAAAGAGCGTAACCGGGTGGGGCAACAGATTTCCCAGCCACTCTACGGCCGAGAGAAACTTGTCGAACCAGCCTCCATCCTCCTTCCCTTCCTGATGAGGTTCAGACGTGGTGTCAATCGATGGCTGCGAGTTACCACCTGCGCTGCCGTCAACTTTTACTTCATCGGACGGTGACTCCGGGTGCGATTCCTTGGACGGCATTTACCTAAAACAAGAGAACTGTGACAAATGCGTGTCCGCCTCGAAACACGAACGTAACACGTAAAGCGTCAAGGGCACGTGAATTGACTGACCTTGTTCCTGCTACGATTCTTTACTGCGCCCGCTCCAAATATTGCACGCTGAACCATTCGCGTTCATCCGTCCACACCTCCTCAACACTCCAACCACTGGTTCGGGCCAGCTGCCGGAAGTCCTCTTGCGTGAACTTGTAGGAATTTTCGGTATGAATACTCTCCCCTCGCTCAAACTCGAATTTATGCTCACCCAGCCGCATTGTCTGTTTGTCAGACGCCACAAGGTGCATTTCGATACGTCCTTCCCGTTCGTTAAACCGCGCCTGATGCTCAAAAGCATCTGGGTCCAAATCGGCGTCGAACTCCCTTTGCAGACGACGGAGCACATTTTTATTGAAGGCTGCAGTTACCCCTTCCGCGTCAGCGTACGCCGGCAGCAATACCTCCGCGGGCTTCCTCAGGTCCACTCCGATCAACGCTCCACCGCCTTGGCCCATGACCTTCCTCATGTTCTTGAGAAAGCGAACGGCACGACGGGGCTCGAAATTGCCGATGGTGGAGCCCGGAAAGTAAGCTACCTTGCGGGCATCGTTGATCTCCGGAACGGCGAAATCCTGCGTGTAGTCAGCACAGATGGCCACCACCTCCATGGTTGGGTAACGCCGGCCAATCCTCTGCGCCGCTGTCAGGAGATGCTCGCGCGAGATATCGACAGGAATGTAAGCGCGAGGCATCTCCAGTGCGTCCAGTAAGAGCGTCGTCTTGCGGCTGCTCCCACTCCCATACTCAACAATCATCGACCCGGCGCCCACCCGCTCGGCCATAGCCGGCGCACAGGTCCTCATGATACCCTCTTCTGTTCGGGTTGGGTAATACTCCGGCAACTCGCAAATCTCATCGAAGAGGGTTGACCCACGCTCATCGTACAGAAATTTCGCTGGAAGTGACTTCTGCTCTTTCGACAATCCGGCGATCACCTCTTCCAGAAGCGTTCCCTGTGCGGGTTCATAATCGATGAAACGTACGTCCTTTCCCTCTTTCTGAGGGATGCGCTGAACAGGTAATTGCTCCACTATGGAAGTCGGTACGAGAAAGGTGAAAGAGTAACTCGGCGCACATTACGGCTGCGGTTACCGGAGATCCTTGGCGAGGCGCAGCCCCATGAACTGCCAGGCCTCATCGGGATGGAAGAAGTTGCGGTATGTGGGCCGCACATGCGACTGAGAGGTGGCGCACGATCCTCCGCGAAGAACGAACTGATTGCACATAAACTTGCCGTTATACTCACCGATAGCGCCGGGCAGCGGCTCATAGCCCGGATAAGGCTGATACTGGCTTCGCGTCCACTCCCATACGTCACCATAAAGCTGCAGCAGCGGTCCGTCGCCGTTCTGCACACCGAGCGACGGTGTCGGATGGAGACACCCGTCATCTACAAAGTTGCCCTGCACGGGGTAATCGCGGGCTGCTACCTCCCACTCCTGCTCAAACGGTAGCCGAGCGCCAGCCCAGCGCGCAAAAGCGTCGGCCTCGAAATAGGTAAGGTGACAGACAGGCTCGTTCGGATCTACATCCCGCATTCCTCCCAGCGTATACAGTTTCCACCGGCCCGCCTCAGCCGGCTCCCAGTAAAATGGTTCAGACCAATCGTTTTCCTGCACCGCAGCCCATCCAGCCGATAGCCAGAGCTCGGGGCGCTCGTATCCACCATCCTCCATAAATTGAAGATACTCCCCGTTCGTAACGAGCCGGCTCGCCAGTGCAAATGGGTGTTGATAGTGGCGGTGGCGCGGAAGCTCGTTATCATAACAAAAACCATCATCGGCGTGCCCGATCTCGACTACCCCTTCATCAAAACGCACCCAGTCCAGGTCCGGCGCGCTAACACCGCTTTTGCCGGGCACCTCCCGGTAGGCCGGGCGAAGTGGGTTCACCGAGAAAACGTGCTTGATGTCGGTCAGCAAGAGCTCCTGGTGCTGCTGCTCGTGATGCAACCCTATCTCCACGACATCAGCGATGTCCGGCCGCTGGTCGGGATCGAGGTTTTCGAGAAGTGCCATCATCCCTTCATCGACGTGCGCCCTGTAAGATCGCACCTCGTCTACCGTGGGCCGGGAAATATACCCGCGCCTATCACGACAATGGCGCTCTCCGGCCTGCACGTAGTAAGAATTAAAGAGGTATTTGTACGTCTGATTTAGGGGTTGATACTTGTCCACAAACTCCTCGAGTACAAATGTCTCGAAGAACCAGCTCACATGGGCCAGATGCCACTTGGTCGGACTCACAAACTCCCTGGTTTGAACGACCATGTCCTCTGGAGCAAGTGGCTCAGAAAGCTGCTCACTAAACGAGCGAACCTGCTGATATCGCTTGAGGAGGGATTGTTCGGTCCCTTTCGAGAGATCATTTGACGACACGTCCAGCGTGGCTGTAGACATAGAACGAAGTGGTGGATGCTTTTTGCAATTAACCCTGCAGCGAAGAGGTACAGTATCTACTTACCTGCGAGTACGTTTGAAATCAAGTCCCCCGCCAAACGTGGCAACCTTGTTAACAGTTATCACGCAGACTCACTCGCATAGTGAAAGGTGCGCGGGTCGGGAAATTTGAACGTGTACCCGAGCTGTCGGCGGGCATGCGTGTTAATCACTGTTTTATTGGGTCGATCGGCGGAAGGATCGAACGTGGGAGGAGTCACCCCCAGATCTGCGGCTGCTGCTTTATAAAACTCAGCACGAGATGGATGCTCGTTTGTTACGGCATTAAACACATCGTTACGCGCATTCTTTTCGATCACTGCCACAGCTATCCCTACAGCATCTTCCTGGTGAATGAGGTTGACCGGCGCATCTCCTCCCGGCACACCTGTTCGCCCGGCCAGAAAGCGTCCCGGATGCCTGTCTCCTCCCACCAGTCCACCATAGCGGATTACTGTAGCATCGCAGGCGGAGGCCTGAACGATCTCTTCGGCATGAAGCAGCACGCGGGCGCGCTCCGAGTGCGGCCGGGCATCCTGCTCTACAGTGTCGCCGGGCTCTGATGGATAGACGGAGGTAGCGCTCGCGAAGATGATCCAGTTACAACCACCTTCTTCAGCAGCGGCCACGGCTTCCTGCACCCTGGTACCATAGGCCTTCACGGGGTCCTCTACCTGGCGGTCAGGCGGAATATTCAGAAACAGGATATCAGCTGAAAAGAACGATGATGGGTCTTCAGCCTCAATACCCGGCGTCAGTGTAAGCACCTGAGCGTCAATTCCATCCTCACGCAGGGCGCTCAGCTTCTCCGATGATGTCGTGGAGCCGGATACATCATACCCGAGCTCCAGGAGCCGACGCGCGAGAGGACGACCGAGCCACCCGCATCCAAGAATGCCTATCCTTTTCCTTTCCGACATATTCTGGCACTAAAGCATTTATGGTAAAGCGCCGGTACTATATGCCTGTCTTAAGCACAGTGTCCACAGAAACAGCCGGATAGCCGCATTCGGGCCAGGCTCGTAACCGTTTGTATTGAAGTGCGCCCGTGTGAAACCTGACGAGTGGCGTTCGCTTGTAAGCAAACTGCGAACGGCGCGCTCACAGTTGCCCACACACCACCCTCCCGCCAGCTACCTTGCCATCCGTGGAAGTTACTCCGACAGACTCTCAGGCTCCCAATCCTGATGTCAGCTACGAATCGATGCGCATGCTGGACCCCGCCGTCCGCAGCGTGTGGATGATTAAGTATGCACTGTTTACCTTAGTCGTAACACTGATCGTGGGCGGATACGAGATCACGCAGCTCTTTTCTTCAAACGACAGATTTCTTCCTGTCGGATCTTATACGGGCCTGGTGATTGCCGTGGGCGCGTTGATCTCCCTACTAATCCCATTTCTACGGTACAAGTACTGGCGCTACGAGCTGCTGGACGAGGAGCTCTATCTGGAGCGCGGTATACTGAACCGGGTGCGAACGGTTGTCCCCTTGCGTCGCATCCAGCACCTTGATGTATCGCAGGATATCCTGGAGCGCGAATTTGACCTTGGAAAGCTGATTGTCCACACAGCGGGAACGCGCAGTGCCGATGTGGTACTCCCGGGGCTCGCATATGACGAAGCCGAGCAATTTCGGGACGAGCTGCGCAACTACATCACCGAAGACGCTCTATAAAACCGCGCTTCCCTTTCGGATGTTGATTTTTGCATGTTAGGCGCATGGCTTCGCTCGACGACTTTTCTTTTCCGCGCTCGCTGCACCCGTTAACGCTGGTGCAGCAGTTTCTGCGTAGCCTCCCTGCACTGCTGATTCTTCTCGCCCCGACTATTCTTCGTGGGTCGGCGGGTGAAACGCGCCTTACGCTCACCTTCGCATTTATGTACGCGGTCGTGGTCGTGCCGCTTATCATCATCCGGTATCTGCGTTTTCGCTACTGGATCGAAGATGACGAGGTCGTGATCCATTCCGGTGTGTTCACGCGTCGGAAGCGTAACATTCCGATGGATCGGATTCAGAATATTGAAATTCAGCAGCCGCTGCTCCCCCGTCTCATGGGGATGGCGCAGGTCAGACTGGACACGGCTGGCTCAAGTTCTTCCGAAGGGCAGCTTGAGTATGTTGCGCTTGAGGAAGCACAGGCCATCCGCAAGATCGTTCGCGAGTTCCAGCGCGCGGAGACCCGCAGGAAGGTAAGCGAAACGGTGCACTCGCTGTCCCCTCATACCCCGGTTTCAGCGGCAGACCTAATGCGAGGGACGATAAATGGCACCGCTGAATCCGATGCCGAAGACGTTCAAGAGGAGGACGAGGAGGAGCGGGTACTGCTTTTCTCGATGCCCTCCCAGCGTGTCCTCCTGATGGGGGCCTATCGTTTCTCGTTCCTGTTCATTGTGCTGATTCTTTCAGCGGTGCAGTACCTGCAGCTGGATCCCGAGGAGCTTGCAGATCTGCTGTTTCGCGGCCCGTTCCGGGATGCGGCGGACGTCGTGGCCGAGTCGCCCTGGCTGTATGGGAGCATGGTGGTGTTCACCGCTGCTTTTCTGTCATGGCTGACGGGTATCATCACCACGTTTGTACAGTACTTCGGATTTCACCTCTGGCTGGATGACGACAAGCTTCAGCGGAAGCATGGCCTCCTCACGCTGCAGGAAGGCACGATTCCGCTTCACCGGGTGCAGACGCTCATCCTGCGTTCGAACCCTTTGATGGAGTGGCGAAGGTGGTTCCGGCTGGAACTGCAGACCATGGGGTACGATGTGGACGAGCAGGGCTATCACGTTGTCGTGCCCTTTGCGCAAAAAGATACCATTGCGGAGCTCTCCCCCGAAATCCGGCCAATACAGTGGCCGGAGTCGTTTCACTCGGTATCGCCGATTACGATACGGCGTCACTTCATCCGGTATACGGTGCTGCTGCTAATCGTCGTGCTGCCAATCGCTCAGTTCTGGAGCGCCGCGTACTGGGGCCTAACGCTCATTCCGTTCCTCGCGCTTTTCGCCTGGCTTCACTATCTGAATCACGGCTACGCCACCGATGGAAACTGGCTATTCATCCGGCGTGGCGTAGTTCGCAGATACACCTTTGCTCTCCCCCTTGACAAGATGCAGGTATTCATGACCTCCGCGTCGATATTTCAGAGGCGCCTCGGCCTGAAGTCGCTTTCGGTAGATACCGCGGGATCTCGCTCGGTGAACTACCCCGAAATCGTCGACGTGCCGGAGGAGTGTGCAGAGGTACTCCTCAAAGAGCTTACCCACCGCTTCCGACACTACTTCGAGATGGAGGAGGAGCCTTCCAAACGTAATCGTCTGCTCACCGATGCCGCAGACGTGGCGGCTGCGCAAAACACACACGGCCCCCTTTCGTGGCTACATTCCAGGCAACGCGTGGATAGCTCTGCTAACGACACAGTGGTCCACGCCGAGGACAAAAATGGAAAGGATTCGGCAGAACTCGCTCACCCTCCTGACAGGCATGTCGAGCAATAGCACAGGTCGAATAACTACGCGGCGCTAAAACCCGAGTAGTCGTTCGAGAGCTACCCGCAGCTTGGGCTGTGCAGAAAACACTTCTTTCTCAATGCTTGGCGAGAAGGGAACGGGGGTATCCTCCGCAGCCACCCGCACCGGCGGCGCGTCTAAGGCTGTGAACGCCTCCTCGGCTATTTGCGAAACGATCTCGCCACCGAAACCGCCGGTTCGCGATGCCTCATGCAGAACCAGCACGCGGTGGGTCTTTTGCACTGAAGCAAGCACCCGCTCCCTATCCCACGGCACAAGTGTCCGCAGGTCAATCACTTCTATGGAGACGCCCCTTTCTTCCGCCTGGTGCGCCGCCTCTTCCAGTGCCCACTCGACACCGATACCCCAGGTGACTATTGTCGCGTCTTCCCCACGACGCCTGACGATGGCTTCTCCAAAAGGGATGCGGAAAGCCTCAACCGGTACCTGAGCCCGGGTCGACCGGTAGAGGTACTTATGTTCGAAAAAGAGCACCGGATTGGGATCATCGATGGCGGAGAGAAGCAGCCCCTTCGCGTCCTCGGGAGAAGACGGTAGCACTACCTTCAGGCCGGGTACGTGGCAGAACCAGGCCTCCCGGGCTTGCGAATGGAACGGTCCAGCCCCGATGTTACCTCCATACGGCGCCCGGATTGTCACGTTAAGTGCCGTCCCCCAGCGGTAGTGCGTGGTCGCAATGTTGTTTACAATCTGATTGAAGCCGCAGGAAATGAAATCGGCATACTGAATCTCCAGTACCGGCTTAAAGCCACGTAGGGCGAGACCCATCGCAGCGCCGACTGCACCGCTTTCGATGATGGGGGTGTCCCGTACCCGCTCCTCACCGAATGCCTCAACGAATCCTTCTGTAACCTTGAAGACGCCGCCATAGTGGCCGATGTCCTGGCCCAGCATAACAATCGACTCATCGCACTCCATTGCCTGCCAGAGCGCCTCACGCGTGGCATCGACGTAGCGGAGCTCTTTCGTTTCATCGGAGGGCTCCGACTCCATCACCGGCGACGGCGCAAACACTCCTGCGACCTCCTCCTCCACCGTGCTTTGCGCTTCCGGCTGTTCGATGGCGTAGGCTACAGCTGCCTCCACCTTATCCATCAGTTCATCGCTGAGCTCTTCAATCTGCCCGGCGTTAAAGATTCCCTGCCTCACCAGTGCAGTCGTGAACCGTTCTACAGGATCCTTTTCCTCCCACGACTCAATCAGCTCGTCCGGTACATAGGCTGTGCCCGACGCCTCTTCGTGACCTCGCACACGGAATGTTTTCATCTCCAAAAGGGTCGGTCCCAACCCATCACGTGCTCGCTCCGCTGCCCTTCGCACGGATTCGATAACAGCCAGCACGTTATTCCCGTCCACCGTCTCCCCGGCCATGCCGTATCCGATAGCAGCTTTGGCTATCCGGTCCACATTCATCGCCTTGTGAGTGGGAGTAGAAAGGCCATAGCCGTTATTCTCGACGATGAATAGCACCGGAAGCGACCACGTGGCCGCGAGATTAAGCGCTTCGTGAAAGTCGCCCTCCCGCGAGGCCCCATCCCCGCAGAAAACAGCAGCGACGTAGTCTTCCTCCTCCAGCTGGGCCGCCTGCCCAATGCCACACGCTACTGGTAACATGGCAGCCATGTGCGAGATCATCCCGATAATGCGGTAATCAGGGAGGCCGAAATGAAATGTGCGGTCCCGCCCCTTCGTAAAGCCCCCTTCTTTTCCGAACAGCTGGCACATGAGGGGCTCCAGGGGGACCTTCCTTGTCGTCCACACACCCAGGTTACGATGCGTTGGAAGAATGTAATCGTCTCCTCGCAGGGCCCACGCTGTGCCAACCGCTATCGCTTCCTGCCCGTATCCGCTGAACCACTTAGATATCTTTCCATGACGGATAAGCCGCAACATCTTTTCTTCGATACATCGCGGAAGAAGGAGGTCGCGATAGAGACCCTTTAGATCAATGTCGAGATAGAAATCCAGCGAGGATGAGGACATGTAGAGCAGGCAATTGATGTGTGGGGGGCGAAGGCCCCACCGCGTTACGAAACGATTTCATAAGACGTTAAAGCGCAGCCTTCGTTCATTGCAAGTGCTGTAGCTTTTTGATGACGTTTTCGCCTTATGCGCGTCGCCCTTTCCACTATCGTCACGCTGACCGCGCTGCTGCTACATCCGGTCGTTGTAGAGGGCCACACCTCTGAAGCCGACACATCA
>SLED01000297.1 GCA_007124945.1 Salinibacteraceae bacterium
ATAGGGGGTCGCACGATCGACCGGGCGGAAAGGAGAAGCCATAACGCACACAGGTTCAGGCAATGGTAATCTTACCCGCAAATATAGCAAAAACCAAGGGGAAAGTCCGACAGGCTCCTAGTGCACCGAAAAAAACAGCCTCTGTCGTATCGCCGGAATTGTCAGGGCGTCAACAATTGTTAATGCCCCGGTAATGGTATCGGTGCGGTCTCTTCACGCTTGATTGACACATAACGCATAAATAAAAAGCCCGCGGGCGCGTACCCACGGGCCCTGACAAGCAACGGTGCCTTTCGGCTACCCTTCGCTGTTATCGTCTGCTACCGGATTGGTGCCACATCTCAGACAGCGGTAGTAACCCTGCCAGGCGTGTACGATCCACGGTGTGTTTTCGTCGCATCTGGGGCAGTGATGCCAGTGGGTGCGCACGTTGATGGAGACCGCCTGGAAAAGGCCGGCCAGTCGATGGGTAAAACGTTGAACGGTTCGCATAAAGCGATGATGCTATGAACAGGCACGGACACAAGGGCCCGCTTCGATCAGCCGCCCCAACGATGCAGTGGTTCCGTTGATCGCAGATATTTTGACTGCAAGCGGTTCCGACACAGAGATTTAACACGAACCATCGCTAAACGGCTTTGAAGACGGTTTGTACTCGCTGCATGGGCGATAAAACACGAGGGGACGAGTGTGCCGGCGGACGTGGCTGGGCAATCCGTAACACTGCGTTAGCAATACAATAACGCTACCCTAACACTGCGAAGCGGCAAGGCTCCTATTCTGCGGAAAACCTTCCACAGTCGCCGCTGCCGAAGATGAAGCAAGGGTACTGCAGGATCCTTTCGCTCGCACTCGTCCTCCTTTTGATTGGCTGGGCTGAGGCGATGGCCACCGCCCCTCCGCCGGAAACCGCCGCAACGCCTGCCGAGCGCACGCCGGCCGAGCTCCGGCATCAGCTGCTGGGCTTGCCGGTGGGGGTACCCGCCCTGCCGACCACCGCGCTGCCGGATACCACGGATCAGCGTGAGGATCTGTTGGGGGAGGATGATGACACGGGCTACACGCCGGTCGATATCCGCACGCGGCGGCTACGTATTCGCTCGGAGGATGGACGCGACATCTTCCGCCTCCGGGGGCGGCTCTTTATTGATGGTGCGTACGTCTTTTTTGATCCTACAGACACGGTGGACGACGCCTCAGCAGGAAGCGGGGACATCGCTAAGTATCAGACGATCATACGCAACGCGCGCCTCGGAGCCGAGGGGGTGATGTATGAGGACTGGGGCTGGCGCATCGAAGCCGACTTCCGCGATGCCGAGATCCGCTTCCGGGGGAGCTACATCGAATACCTGGGCTGGGGACCGCTCCGGGCGTCGTTTGGCAACATCAAGGAGCCGGTAGGCATGGAGTGGATGACCACCCGCCGCCGCAACACCTTTATTGAGCGGGCTTCGCCCCTGGATGCGTACAAGCCAAGCTGGAATATCGGCGCGCGTATGGAATACCAGGGGTCGGCCTATCACCTGATGGGCGGCGTTTTTGGCGGCAACGATGTAATTCGTGACCGGCGCATCACGGACGGGTTTGCGCTGGCGGGCCGTGCTACCGTGGCGCCGTACCTGGAAGGGCGAAACTACCTGCACCTGGGCGTTGGGGCGAGTCACCGCCAGAACGCCTACCGGGAGCGCGCCGATGCGCCGCGGCAGTATCAGGATGTGCGCCTGCGCACGAGACTGGGTACGCGAGCTGTCGACGGCCGGTTCATCGGGCGAGAGGACATCTCTGGTGTCGAAAATTACGGCACCTATGCCGTTGAGGGAGCGCTCGGACTGGGTCCGGTGGCGCTGCAGGGGGAGGTGCTCGGGGTTACGGCCAACCGACAGGAGGATCTGGAGCAGGTGAACCTGTGGGGCTGGTACGCGCAGGTGAGCTGGTTTCTGACCGGCGAAGCCCGCACCTACCGTCCGGGGCGCGGCAACTTTGGTGCGGTTATCCCCACGCGCAACTTTCGGCCGGGCTTCGGTCCCGGCGCTATTGAGCTCGCCGCGCGCTATGCGTTCGTCGACTCCATCGACCGCACCGACGACGAGATCATCTACGACGGCGGGACCATGGACCACTTCACGCTGGGCCTCAACTGGTACCTGACGCGCGAGGTGCGCATCATGGCCAACTTCATCTACCTCGATGCCCGCCGCGCGACGCCGCAGGGGCCGGGGCTCGGTGGTAAGCAGACGACAGGCAGCGTCCTCGCCCTTCGCTTCCAGGTTGAAATCTAATCCATGCGTGCACTTACGCTTTTCACTAATCGTGTACTCCTGCTTGCCGCTTTGGCCGTGCTGGCTGTGGGTTGCGCGTCGGTTGACCTCGCCTCCGATGAGATGGTCTACGATGAGGAGGTCCCCCGGCTCGACATCGTGCTGGAGGAGCGTGACGCAAATCTCCTCTACAGCCGCGACCCGCGCTCCAACGCGCGGCTGAACGCGTTCGCGCGGTATAACGAGGGACGCACGCGCGCACTCCGCGGGGTGCGCTTTCGCGGTAATACAACTCGCTTTCATCCCAAAAAATCATTCAACATCCGGTTTGAGCAGGCGCAGCCGTTTCTGTATGACAGCCCCCGGATGAACCTCAACGGGATGTACACCGACCCCTCGGGCATGCGTGAACGACTGGCCTGGGGCATGTTCGCGGAGTTGGATCAGCCGGCCTCCCGCACGCGCTACTTCCGACTCTACCTTAACGGCGCGTACGAAGGCCTCGGCCTGCATGTGCAGCGGGTTGACGAGACGCTACTGGCACAGCACGGGCTCAGCCCTCGTGGCACCATGGTGCGCGATCTGACGCGCCGGCGCGGTGCAGAGCTGGGCGTTGACCGGGGCTCCGCGTTCGGGCACGATCTCCGGACCGTTTCCGATGCCACCGAGCTGCTCAGCTCCCTCTTCAACTCGCGCTGGCCCTCCGACTGGGACGCGCTCGCGGATCTCGTGCAGTGGGTACACGAGACCGAGGCGGGCGATGCGTTCGCTGAAGGATTATCCGAGCGGATGGACGTGGGCAATTTCACCGACTGGCTCGCAATCCATTATCTGACCGGCGATGTGGATGCCTTTGGCGATGATTACTGGCTGTACAAAGGGCCGCGCTCGGACGATCGGTGGAAGGTCATTCCGTGGGATCATGACCTGAGCTTTGGCCGCAACGAGCGCGACGGAATGCCCCAGCGGCCGGATCTCGGCCAGGTGGGGGAGGGCGTGCGGCAGCTCAACGATTATTTCGCCTACGAATACCCGATCGACGATGCCGGCTGGGATAATGCGCTTGTGAGTAACTTCCTGGCTACCGACGCGCTGCACGATGGTCTTCTCGCGCGGCTGGAAGAGCTCATGCACGAGGTCTTTCCCGAAGCCTATTTCAACGAACGCATCAGCCAGATACGCCCCACCATCGAGCCGTACATGACGAAGGGGCCAGGGGAGGGCCGGTTTCAGCGCCATCCCCGGCAGCATCACGGCGAGCAGGGGCGCTTCACGTATCACGTGGAGAATCTGATGGACTTTATCGCGCTACGGTATGCCTATCTCGACCGCGCTATCAACCCGGTGGAGGGGCAGGCCTACGAGGCGTCTGTTACCCTCGGGGCGGCGGGCGAGCGCGTAACCCTGACGGACGCGGCGGGTTGGACCATCGCGTGGTTTAAACCGGATGATGCATCCGATGCGCGTGTCAGCATCACCTCGGAGGCGACCGAAAATGGTGACGTGCGACGAGCGTGGACCATAGACACCGGCGGCGCTGACGTTAGTGGCACGTTGACACTGTTTTACCGCAACGATGTGGCGCCTGATGGGAAGGAGAACTGGTACCGAACGGACGAGGCCGTGGGCGAGCAGTGGCGGCTACATGTGGCGCAGGCCGATACGGAAGGCACCCATCAGGTAATTGCTGAGAGCCGCGCGAATCCGTATTCGAACAAGGTGGGGGCTCCTGTGCGCCTGACGGATGGCGCTTCGTTTGTGCTGGTTGAGCAGTAGCGCGTTCGTAACGCAGCCATAATACTGGGCTAATTATCTGGTAATAGCAGCGCCGTAGCCTGCCTCACAGTGTGTTGTTGTGCTTCCACTGTTCAAATCTGCTCTAACGACCGTATGCTACGATTTCTGACTATTCTATTCCTGGGTGTGGCCCTGATCTTTTCGGTGGCTGCCTGTGCGGACGATGTTACTGGCCCGGTTGATGATCCTGACGACCCACCGGAACAGCCGCCTCCCGACGATGATGATCCACCACCCGCCGACGCAGAACTCGTCTATTTCTGGCTCTTCACAAATGATCTACCGAACAACCAGGAGTTGGAGAGCATCGACCCGTGGTTCAACGCGCCGAATCTGAATGCGCAGATTCGGTTCGAGTCGGCTCTTGAAGGCTATCCCGACACCGGCCGCGATGCGTCCATGGAACGGCGCAACCGCCCGACGGAGGTAAATTATCGCCCAGAGGGTAACAACAACCTCTCCTTCAGCAGCATTGAGGGGGACATGCGCGCTATCCAGGTCCGGGATCCCTTTGAAGGCTCCAACGGCGAGAACACCATGATATTCGATGTACCCACGACCGGGTATGAAGCGGTGGTATTTGCCCTTGCATCCAAGGACGAGGACGCCGCTGAGGGACTGCGGTTTGACTACTCGGTGAGCAGCGGCGCGCCGGAATGGACCACCGATGGGCTGGACGCCGATCAGATTGAACAGGCGCTGGAGACCGA
>SLED01000322.1 GCA_007124945.1 Salinibacteraceae bacterium
AAGGGCGAGACCTATCCCGGCATGCACGAGCCCATCGTCGATGCGGCGTTGTGGGACGCCGCGCATGCCGTGCTGTCCGGCAACCGGAACCAGCGCGCCGGGCGCACCCGCAGCACCGAGCCGGCGCTGCTGCGGGGGCTGATCTTCACAGAGACCGGCGCCGCGATGACGCCGCACCATGCTAAGAAGGGGAACAGGCGGTACTGCTACTACGTCTCGATGGACGTGATCCAGAAGCGGCCGACGGCCGAGCTGCGCGGGCCCCAGCGGCTGCCCGCAGCCATGGTGGAGGAAGCGTTGATCGGCGAGATCCGGCGGCTGCTGCGCACGCCGGAAATCATCGCGCGCACCGCCCGCGCGCTGAAGAAGGAGCGGCCGGACCTCGACGAGGGCACCGTGACCGCGGCGCTCACGCAGTTCGACGATCTGTGGAAGGCGCTGATCCCGGCCGAGCAGGCACGTGTCGTCCAACTGCTCGTGGCGCGCGTGACGGTAGGCGAGGACGGGCTCGACATCGACCTGCGCCACGACGGGCTCGGCGTGCTGGCGAGCCTGATGGCGCCCGCGCGGGAGGACGCCGCCTGATGCCCGCGAACGAGACGATCCGCGTCCACATCCCGCTCACGGACCGCAAACGCGGCGGCCGGCCGCGCATCCTGCCGCCGCGCGACGTCGAGACGTCGGACCCGCCGCCGGGACAGGATCCCCGTGTCCTCCGCGCGATCGGCCGGGCATGGGCGTGGCGGCAGCGGATGGAGCGCGGCGAGATCACCACCATCGCCGATCTCGCTGCCGAGGAAGGCCTCTCCGACCGCTACGTCAGCCGCCTCCTGCGGCTCGCATGGCTGTCGCCCGAAGTCCTCGAGCGGCTGGTCGTGCGCCGCGAACCCTGCGCGATCAGCGTATACGACCTGTGCTTTGTCGCCTCGCTTCCGTGGGAGGATCAGCCAGCGCGGGTGTTCGACTATATGCCGGCCGACTGAAACGAAAGCGTTCAATCGAAAGAGATCAAGTCTTCGACCCAATTCGGATGAGACCTTCCATTGCTTTGATGTAGGGATTCTCTTCCAATGCTTTTGGCTTCGTGATGTCCTTGTGCTGCCCCCACGTCCGGCCGTAATCTGACAGTTCGGGCGCCGAGCACACGACTGCGAGCCAACTCCCCACTTGGCTACTCTTCAACCGGGTCAAGCCAGCGTATACCAAAGCCAGGCTTTCAGCATGCGCAGCTTCGGTGACGTAGACAACGAGGAGGCGCGATTCCCAGCCCTTGAAGCTGTGCAAGGTCGTTGCCTTAATCCGGGCGTCACCCATGTAAAACCCCATTTTTCGACGGCGATGATCGACGCCGAAGGTATCAACTGCATGACTGCGATATTCCGAAAGGCGCTCCACAACGCTGGCCCCGGACTTCATATCTCCAGCCAGCATCGTGATATCCGCATTGGCCAACCCGTCATTTCCGGTCTGACGCATCAAGTCGAGGATCTCGTCCGAGCAAACCTTGTCCGCGTTCTCTGGGTCGCACTGCACCCAGCGAAGATGGCAGGGGTAGAGGTCTAGCGATCCTTGTTCCGGCTCAGGAAGATCAATGACTTCTTTCGGCAGGAAGGCCTCGGCGAAGTTCCTTGCTAAGTTCAGGGCGTCCGGGGGTAGCCTGTAGCTGACATTTAATTGTGCCCACCGTCCACCGGGGAACCCGGCACCTTTCATGACATCGTCCGTCCATGCCTTTGCTGTGCCGTAGACATCCTGAGTGGCGTCGGCCACTAGAAGCATTTCACCATCCGGCTTGCACGCCTGGCGCAGCACGTTCCACCAGAGCGGGCGATAGTCCTGTCCCTCGTCAACCAGGACTGCGTCATATCTGTTGGCACCGGGCTGATTGACCGCTTCCGCCGCCAAGCGGGGAAGCGCGACGTTGAGAACATCTTCGTTATGTCCATCCGATTGGACCGACTTCCAAAGATCATCATACCGATGCCCCCATCCAACCTCGTAACAGACGTGTTTGCACCAGAGGTGGAAGTGCGTGAGCTGGATGTTCCTGAGGCGGTGAGGAGCGTCCAGATCGCGAACAATGAGGTCGCGCAGGTAGTGCCACAGCGTGATGTTGAAGGTGGCGACGAGAACCGACTTGCCCTCGTTGGCGAGACGTGCCGCGCGGGCAGCGAGTACTAGGGACTTCCCAGAACCAGCGGGCCCTTTGATCCTGCGATATCCTGTCTCGGTCCGGGATTCCGCCAAAGAACGCTGGTTCCGATCTAGAACCAATGGTTTCCTCTGTGCCGAGGCGAAATCTGGCTCGACAAGCCATCCGCGCAAATCTTGCGCGCGGTCTTCTGACATCACTCGCGAGCCCGTTCGCCAAGATTCCGGGAAGATAGTCTCCAAGTCTCCCGAGGAAAGCTCTTCTATCCCGCTCACAGGCTGATATCTGGCGTATCTGTCGCCGGATGTCGACTTGAGGAACGGCTCGAAGAGATTCTTTACTTCATCCGCCCGAGCGAAAGGGAAGATGACACCGGCCGTGATTGCGGCCCAGCCATTCCCCTTTTGGAGCCTCGGGCAATATAGATCAAATATTTCTTTCTTGTAGAGGTTGACCTTCGTGATCGGGTTCTCTTTCTGAATGCAGAATTCTTTGCCGTCGCGCTCAGCCCACAGTGCATGGCCCCATTGGTTCTTTCTGGTGAAATAACGCATGGCCCGAAGGTCCCAGTCTTTCACCTCAAATACCCCAATGCCACCATTTGGATTCAGGAGCACGAAGTCCGGCCTGAGGCCATTGATGTGTGGCTGGATGTAGATTTCCCAATCACTCGGCAGGTGATCGTTAAAGGTATCCAGGACTCTCTTCTCCCCCTCAGTCAGACTTTGCCGAAGCCTGGGATGTTCTGCCAGAGGCGGATAAATTGTTCGCTGCATCATTGAAGTATTCGCTCCGATATCAATTCTTTTTTGACGCAATAAAGGTTTCCCGCATTTGCTTTTTGATGGGGTCTTCAATCTCCAGGATGCCCGCTTTCTGGAGATAGTCGAGCGCACTGCCTTCCTGGAAACCGTAAGCGTTTTCGCGATCAAGGGCATGCTCTGCAGCATTCATGATCGCGTCCAAGTTGCTTGTGGAGGATGCAGCATAGTCGGCCAGGCGGCGCGATATCTCATCAGTAACCAGTGCGGAGGGGCTCTTCCCTGCCAACTTCGAGAGGAGGTCAAGCATCACAGCGACTTTATCGCCTGGCCGTACGTTGACCATAGAGTAACTTTCGGCGCGTACGTCCGCTTGAGCTTCGCCGATTTCATTAATCAGTTTGGACAGGATTCCGCTGGTCATTTAGCAGACCTTTCAGTTTTTCACGCAGGCCGAGATAGGTGGTGCTGCGATAGTCTTCTTCCGTGTACTGATACCCTGCTGGCATACTCACGTCCGGTGGTTGGCCATGTGGGTTGCTGTACTCCAACATGCTGTGAAGCATGTGTCGAAAGTTGGGAGCCAGTGCGTCATAGACCCAAGGCAAAGACAGATCGTCGTACGATGCAGACAAATCTGCGACGTGAGCCAACAGGACCCGCGCATCACCCTCTTCAATGCTCATTAGTTCATCGCGCAGGATGTCATGCAGGATCTGATTGATCAGCGTTGATCGCGTCACTCCGTGAGTCTTGGCGAGTGCGTCTAGCAGGCACAGATCGTCCTGCTTTACGCGGATGTTGAACTTTCGGTCGCTCTTCGCGTGCCCGACGTCCTCTTCTGCGTGCGCAGCAAGTTTGTCCTGCATAACACGGACGGTGAATTCCCCACGCTTCGTCGTGAAAGATCGAGTATGCTCTTCAGCCACAGCAGTACCTCTTGTCGTTGTGACGGAACCTCTTGGTGTTGCGGAAAACCGTGATCTGGGTTGCTCCGTCATCCCCGATAGCCAGCTTCGCTCCACCAGCGCGACGCAGACGTTCAAGGATTTTCAACCTCATCCGCTTTCGATCGATCTCCTCGCAGTTCATCCTTCATTCCTCCACAGGTCACGCTGCTCCTTGGCTTTGCGTTCGAGCGCCGCGATTTCCTTCCTCAGCGCCCTTTCCGCCGGGGCACATGCGTCTCCGGACAAGACAAGGCGGTCTGCGCGAGCGTTCCACTCACCCAGTTCAAGGATCACGCTGATCTCTTCCTCGGAGATGCCACGCTGGCGCATCCGATGTTCCATGTGTGCTGTGCGCATATCGACACCCTTAGCCAGTTGATGACTATATATATGAGCCACACTTTGGCGATCTCAACACCCTTCATATTGGCTAGTGGGAGTAGAGCCTGTCAGACGCGGTCGAGCGAGCATCAAAGCTGTGCAGATGGCGAATTCGCCCAGCTCACCATCACGGCTTCGGTGCTTGGCGCGCTGGGGTCGTCGAACGCCAGACGCCTTGCTATCCGCAATTCACATCTCGATCAGCCGCGTCAGAGCAGCATGGGCTCAGGTTCAAATGTCGAGGGTGACGTTTCACTCAGCACTGTGCTTGGGCGATCTGGGCTGGATGGAAGACCATGGCTCAAAGCGATGACGATGCGCTTGGGAGTGAGCTGAGGAGAATAGTCATCGCCGTGAGCAAGACGCTCCGCAAACCACCCGTGCCGCTACGCTCTGAACCGCGCCGGGTTTGCCGGAGGCTCCAACTCTTGAGTAGGATGGAGCATCATGAGCAAGACCACGAACAAGTATTCCCCTGAGGTGCGCGAGCGGGCCGTGCGGCTGGTTCACGACA
>SLED01000237.1 GCA_007124945.1 Salinibacteraceae bacterium
TGGGCTGCTATCCCTCCGGACGACCAGGCGTTTGTATCGCATTTCGGCACCCTGGAGGGCCTGAAGCTCCCCCCTGGAAGCATGAGATTCGAGGCTGCCCCATACGTCTCCATCAGTGGCAATCGCAAGGCGTCAGAGCTGCGCTCTCCCCTGGATGATGCGTTGGACGGCAATGTTGGCGTTGGACTCGACCTCCAGTATGGGCTGTCGCCCCGTATGACCCTGTCGGGCACGATAAATCCCGACTTCGGTCAGGTGCAAGTCGACCCGGCCGTGGTCAACCTCACGGCCTTCGAAACGATATTTCCGGAGCGTAGACCCTTCTTTCGCGAGGGTGCGGAGATCTTTGCCTTCGACGGCACGCGCACATTTAACATTACGGGCCGTCCGAACAGTTTTTACAGCCGCCGCATCGGGGCCCCACCGGAAGTTTCCATCGATGACGAGGGGCTGGAGCACATCAGCCATCCTTCTGAGACTGACATACTCGGGGCGCTTAAGCTAAGCGGGCAGGCAGGGGAGGGATGGTCCGTCGGGGTATTGAATGCCTTAACGGGGCGCGAAGAGGCCGACTATCTGGATGCCGATGGGCAACGCGGTAGCATACGAGTCGCTCCGCTCACGAATTACTTCATGGGGGTGCTTGAGAAGCGATTTGACGATGGGGAAACGCGCGTAGGCGTGCAGGCTGGCGCGGTGAACAGATTTACAGATGAATCGCACTTGAACCGACAGCTTCTGGGCAATAGCTACGTTGGAGGTCTCTCGTTCGAGCACAGGCTTCTGGGTGGAGCCGTTTCGGTAAGTGGCACCCTGCAAGGGAGCTACCTTGAGGGGCATGCCGATGCGGTCGCTGCGCGGCAGCGTCATCCTGCCCGGTACATGCAACGACCGGATGCCGATCACCTCGCATACGACCCTGAGCGCACGGATCTAAGCGGACTTGCCACAGAGCTTTCGCTCGCTCGCATACGTGGGGGCTGGACCTACTCCGTCACCTACAATACCGTCTCACCCGAATTCGACGTAAATGAGATGGGCCATCAGGTGAGCGGAGACTTCCACGCGGTTTCCAGCCTTCTGCAGTATACACAGCATACATCCACAGCGTTGTTGCAGGAGTGGTGGGTTAACGCCTTCAGCATCATCGGATGGGATTATGGCGGCCAGCGCACGCGCACGGTTTTATCCTCCATGGCCAATGTTACCTTTCGCAATAACTGGCGTATTTTTTCTCAGATTGAGTGGTATCCTGAACGGTACGACCCAAGGCTAACGCGGGGTGGACCGATGGCAAAGAGTCCGGCCGGCGCTGCCGTCACAGCCCAGGTGCATTCGGATACCGGCAGAGACCTGTATGGTAATATCAGTTTCTTCTATCGCAGCGACGTGGCCTCTAACGAGCGAATCGGGATCAGCGGAAGTGTGACCTATCGGCCGCTCTACAACATGAGTCTAAGCCTGGAACCTCGCCTCACTCTGGAGACCGATCACGCGCAGTATGTTACGTCGGTTGAGGACCTGGCTGCCGACCAGACGTTTGGGGCGCGGCATGTGTTTTCGACACTTGACCTGACGGAGCTCGAGCTGGCCCTGCGGGCTCGGTGGACTGTGAGCCCTACCGTCAATATTCAGCTCTACGCGCAACCGCTTCTCTCCTCCGGGGAGTTTGCCGACTTCAGCGAGTTTGCCGAGCCGGACACCTACGATTTTCTGGTGTATGGAGAGGATACCGGAGATATCTCGACCATGAACGGGACGTATGAGGTGACGCCCGTTGAGGGGGAGTCGTTTAGGTTTGACGACCCAGACTTTCTGCGCCGATCGCTGCGAGCAAATGCGATGCTTGAGTGGGAATACCACCGGGGTTCATTTGTGCACGTTGCCTGGCAACTGAACCAGGCGGCACATGGTAGCGCGCCGCATTTGGATCCGTTTCATGATTATGGAGAGCTACTCCAGGCGCCCGCCGAGCATTCACTCATGGTGAAACTCACTTACTGGTTCGGTAGCTAAGCCGCTTCCTTCAATCCGCCGTTAGCCAGCAGAGATCATCCTTACCAAACCTGATGGAGATAAGCCCATGCTTATTGACGCGTTCATGCCTGTATATGACATACAGAAGCGGCACGAAACGAGCGTGAAGGCCGCCACGCCTGAAGTTTTCGCGGGTGTACGGGCGCTCGATATGAGCGAGTCTCCGCTCATCCGCTACCTGTGTCAACTGCGGGGGCTGCCGAAAGAGGCGCTCACGCTACGGGGCCTTCAGGATATCGGGTTTACACGGCTCGGTTACCGGGAGGATGAGGAGATCCTGCTGGGTATCACCGGTCGGTTCTGGACGATCAGGGGCGATATTGTTCGACTGAAGCCCGAGGAGTTTGGGATGTTCGATGCTCCGGGGTATGCGCAAGCGGTCTGGAATTTCAGTATCGCACCGGCTGAAGAGGGCGCTTCGAGGCTACGGACAGAAACGAGGGTGCGGTGCATCGAGCAAGCGAGCTACCGCAAGTTCAGGGTGTACTGGTTCTTTGTGGCCCCGTTTAGCTTCTTTATTCGCCGGCAGTGCCTCCAACTTGTTAAGCGCAATGTAACGACTGCGCCGTAAGCACTGAGAACGACATTTATAGCGTGGTTTCATTTATCGAAGAGCACACGGGCCGTAAAACCAGATCCGGTGGTAAAAGCCTTCCACAGAAGCCGTATGGAGTAAGAATGAGAATAGTCTTCGTATGTATCCTCGCTCTGGTCGTTGCCTATCCGTTACCTGGCACCGCCCAAGAACGGCCCGACTGGGGCAGCTATTTCGAAGAGTTTGGTGCACAAGGCACAATCGTTATAGTCGACGAGCGAGAAGGCAGCCCGATAGTAGATTACTCGTGCGGTGCTGCAATCCATGAATGCTTTACCGGCGGCATAGCAAGCGGTATATTATCGCTGTGATTGACGGCCCGAGCATCCAGCAATACGGGGTGCGTTGAGAGCTTCGGGCGATCGTAATCCCACGTATGTTGATTGCCGAGTTCAAATGAGCGATGCCCAGAAGCCCTCGAAACAGCAGGAGCCGCAGGCGCACGAGCTATCTGTACTTCGGGAAGTTGCCCAGGCGTTGAACGCGTCCGTGGACCTACCCTCGCTGTTGAATACAGCGTTAGAGAAGGTGGCTGCACTGCTCGAGCTCGATACGGGGTGGGTATTGCTTTTTGATGAGAAGACCGGAACCGCATACACGGCAGCATCGCAGAATCTACCCGGTGGACTTGAGGATAATCCGGAGCGGATGACGGGTGGGTGTTACTGTCTGGATCTGTTCAAATCCGATGCCCTGACGGACGCGGCCAACGTGGGTGTGGTAAAGTGTAGCAGATTGCGACAGGTTCAGCTGGCAGATGAGGATACCGCGGGTTTACAGTATCATGCGAGCATTCCACTAAAGGTTACCGGCAGCGATAAGGAGGGCGGTGACAGCGAAATGAAATTAAAACGTCTCGGCATGCTAAACGTGGCTTCGTCGGAGTGGCGTGAGATCACGGAGACGGAGTTGGATATCCTACGAACGATAGGTGGATTGCTGGGTGTGGCCATTGAACGTGCGCATCTTCATTCTCGGAGGCTTGAAGCGGCACAGACTGAAGAGCGCCTGAGGATGGCTCGTGAGATCCACGATACGATTGCGCAGGACTTTTCAGCGATTGCACTTCAGTTGGATACCGCAGAGGTACTCGTCGAAGCAAACCCGAGCGATGAAAACATCACGCAGAGCATACGTGAGGCCCGTCGACTTGCAAACAAGGGGCTCCGAGATGCTCGACGGTCGGTACACAATCTTCGTGCGGCCCCGCTTGAGGGTCGCACGTTACCAGAAGCAATCGAGGCTTTGGCCGGTGAGGTTGGAAGTGTAGAGGAGCGCACGGTCAGCCTTGATACTTCTTCGTTGTTCGGTTCACTTCCACCGGCCATCGAAGTAGGCCTGTACCGTATTGCCCAGGAGGCCGTGCAAAATGCGAAACAGCACGCGGGAGCTAAGCGAATCGATGTGAAGCTTGAGCGCTCAGACGACAGCATTCGTCTTATCGTTGAGGACGATGGCGAAGGTTTTGAGGTTGATGCGGTTGCTTCTGACGCTCGCGAGTCGGGAAGATTTGGCCTCGTTGGGATGAGGGAACGGGCACGACTGCTCGGGGGAGCGTTGTATATCGAGAGCGAGCCGGGTATCGGAACGCGCGTTTGCGCCGAGGCACCTATCAACCAGGACGTTTGATCCAAACAGAACACACAAATCTTGAAGGGAGCTCAGCCATGGCCGATCCGATTCGAATTCTGCTGGTCGATGATCATCCTGTCGTGCTTGACGGGCTTGCCGCGATGCTTACTACGCAGCGTGATTTCGAGGTCGTGGGGCGGGCAACGACCGGAGACGCGGCTGTAGATAAAGCCGATAGTCTCAACCCGGACGTGATCGTGACGGATCTGGAGATGCCCGGGATGGATGGTGTGGAGGAAATTCGAGAGATTCGGAAGGCGAATGAATCCATCGAGATTGTGGTACTTACGGCGTTTGACTCGGATGATCGTATCATTGACGCGGTTGAGGCCTCTCGACTGCTGAGCAAAGTCCGAGCTCCCAAGGAATTAGACGCACTTACACCTCGAGAAGAGGAGGTTCTCGAATTGGTGGCAGAGGGATGCTCGAACGCGGAGATTGGCGAGCGGCTGTACATCAGTGAGCGAACCGTCAA
>SLED01000269.1 GCA_007124945.1 Salinibacteraceae bacterium
CATGGTAATGCCCAGGCAACGCGCCCGTGTGCTGCATGCGGCCGGTGGCTCGGACGATTCCTATGAAGCTCACCGGGCTCGACTCGCCGAATTGGAGGAGTCGCAGCCCGAGGGGGAGGCGGGTGCGGCGTAGGGTGTGGGAGTCTGGGGGTAGCGTCGGTGCGGGTTCTACCCCACGGGAATTTGGATGGCCACGGTGCATGGCCGGGTGCAGCGACGCGTCGTTTCATCGCCCCCTCCATTCCTCGTTTCATCAACCACCGGAATTGGACAAAATACGGCGCAGGGTTGTATTGCCTCCGTTGAATCAACTGAAACCACCCGCAGACTCCCACACGCATTTCCGGCACCGGCATCTGCGACACGGCACGACGTGTTGTGCCGCTACGCCCTGGATCGTCGTTTCATCGTATCCTCCATTCCTCGTTTCATTCAAAAACACCCATACTCAAACGACCCAAACCTGCCGCTCCCAGGCTTGCTGCCAGAACATCCACTCGTAGCGCGCGCTCATGCGGAAGGCCGCTTTAGCACGGGAGCGGGTAGCGTTGTCGGTGGCATCGGCGAAGCGCTGCAGGCGCTCCAGGATGTTCTCCATGTACTCGTTGAAGGCTGGATCGCTGTACATGCGGAGCCAGTCGGCGTAGGGATGGTCGTCGGAGATGGTGCCGAGCTCGTTCAGGAGGTGCTGGCCCAGTTCAATGTACAGCCATGGGCACGGCGTGAGGGCGGCGACGGCTTCGACGAGCGTACCGCGCTGGGCCGTGGCAATCATGTGGTCCTGATACGCCTTGTTGTTCGGCGTCAGCTCCAGCGCAGCGATGTCGTCCGGCCCGTAGCCCAGCTTTTCGCCGTAGCCGGCATGCAGCTCGCCCTCCACCACCAGCGCCATACGGGCCGCGTCGATGAACCAGAGCTTGTCGCCCGGATCGGTACAGCGCGTGGAGATGAGCGCCGCGGCGTCCGCAAACGCCTCAAGGTAGCGCGCGTCCTGCATCTGGTAGAACCGGAAGCGGTCGCCATCGAGGGTGCCGTCGGCCAGTGCGCGCACAAACGGGTGATCGAATGAGGCGGCCCAGGATTCGCCGGCGGCCTCGATGCAGGCTTTGGCAAAGGGGGGTACGGAGTACGGGGCGTCGGTAACGGGACGCGGAGTGGTTGCTGTGGCTTCAGCCATGGCTTCGCAAGGGGATCGTTGAGTAAGCTAACGATGCGAAGCCGGCAGTGCCGGACCATGGGCGATGTGCTCTGCATGGAGCCTTCGCCCGGAAGCTTTCCTCCGCCGGTGCAAACCGGTTCAGGTTCAAGGGGACTCTCTCAGCCCCGAGTCGTGGTCGGGGCACCCCCAGCTTCGCAGAGATACAGACGATTCGGTCGAGTAAGGGTTCGCTGTAGCCGTCGACATGCCCTTGTCAGCAAGGTTATACATGTCAGGCCTGCAGAAGGGGACGCGGCGCTGTTGAGCAAACATCAAAACGTTGCCACCCCACCCAGTTACATGAATGTAACACCAGTTAATTGTAAGTCAGGGGGGGGGTGGTTATAATGTATCCAGCTTCATGTGAGCAAAAGATAATAGAGGCATGCAGACCCGTACCAACATTGCCCTCGGCGTCGTTCTGATCCTCGGTAGCCTTGGCGTGTGGTGGATGGGACAGGCGACGGATGAAAAGGCTTCGCTACAGGCAGAGCGCGTGGAACTGGATAATCTCCCCGTGCTGCAGACCGAGTCGCCGGGCGTAGTGAACGAACATACGAAAAAGGTTCTCTTTGTGTACGGGCCACTTGAATGCCAGCCGAGCCGACCGCTAATGGACGCCTGGCATGCTATTGCAGAAGCGAGTGATGAGGTTGTGGCTGAAAACGTGCTTGTAGAGCGGGGGCTCGTTGCGGCGCGTAGATACCTCTCGGTCTACGACACGCCGTACACCACGCGCCTTGACTCGGCGGCTTACCTGCAGAGCACCCTTGCGATTGACCGCACGCCTGTGGTCGTCATTGTATCACCGGATGGATCAGCCATGACCCGTTCGCCGCAGCATGTAAATACGTTTGCCAGGGAAATATTACCGGAAGAAAAGTACGACGCAATAGATTTCTGACGTAACCAGCGCAGCACCCGGTGCTGGAGCTTCCAGCGCTGCGTGGCCTCCCCACCCCGTGCACTGCTCAAACCCGGACCTTCGCAACCTTTTAGGCTTACTCTCTTAGTACTATGCACAACACAGAAACAGCAGTCAAACAGAAGGTAGCGCGCATCGCCAGCACGATATTCCTCGTAGTGGCAATACTGATTGCCGGGATGGTGTCCGTCAATACGTTTGTCGCAACGGATGCCACGGCGTACAGCGAGGATGTCGGGACGACTTCTACAATTTGTCAGACTTGGTTCGACAGATATCAGGACTGCCTGTATCCGAAGTCTAATTGCCTGTGCGAAATTATAATCGAGCCTTAAGCCCGCTAACCTGCTACTTTCAAAGGTGCGTGCGCAACAGATTCATTGCGCACGCACTGTTAATTTATTTATGACACATATCTGCATGCAGAGTCTTTATTTGCCAATAGTTTGCCTGCTACTTTTTTTCTTCATCGGCTGCACAGAGCAGGAGGAATCGGTGGTCAGCCTGGAGGCATCATCTGTCCTCACGGAGCACAGCCAGATTGACTTGGAAGAGACGGACGACCGGTTTATTGGGCTGATTCGCTCACTTAGTGTAGGCCTCGATCCGTTTCGTCTCTACATCGTAGACCGGGAAATGCATCGCGTAGCCGTTGTGGATTCCTCCGGAAGCATCGTTGATTTCATCGGATCGGAGGGTCAGGGTCCTGGCGAGTTTCAGTCGCCAACCCGAGCAGTGCAGGTCGGCGACAGCCTATGGGTAGAAGATGGCGCCTCTACCCAGGTGTCGGTGTTCACACCGGAGGGTGTGTTTGAACGAAGAGCAACGCCGGAGACCGGGCCGGGCGGCGTTGGCACCCTCACGGCATTTGAGGATAGGGGCTATCGGGCAGTCTTCCTCCAGTCATCCGTCGCTGAGGGCTTTCAGGCATCGCCTGAGTTGCAGGTGGCCGCCCGGCTTGACGACACGTTCGATGTAGCGCAGGCGTTCGGAGCATTTCCGCCGCTCTACCAGGAGGATGAATACACCCAGCGACTTGCCAAGCTGGATATCAATCGCCATGGCATAGCCGCACTCGGGTTTAACCTTGTTCTTAATGTGCACTTACACGACCTGAACGACCAAGGCTATCCGGAGGTGAAGCGCGTTCAATTTGATCACGAGGCCTTTGAGAAAATCGACCAACCCCTGCCGCTTGGCATGACGCCGGAAGAAAGTGCTGCCATTGCGCACAAGCGTTCGGAAGTGGTTCAGACCCACCTGCTTTCGGACACGACGGTGATCCAGACGTTTGACAATCGAACGGAAGCGTTTCACGCCGAGATGGGCGTACCGGACCGGGATGAGCAAACCTTCTACGCTGCGCTGAAACACGTTCATTCGGGCACCACCGAAAACGTAAAGCTTCCTGGCCCAATCCTCGCGCGCGATGACAACGACCGGCTCTACATCGAACTCAACCACCGCCCGGATGAGCGCACGATCGGGGTGTATGAGGTGAACTGGCCGTGAGGGGGTCCTCCTCATGTGGGAGTTACGTATTGGCGGTAGTCTACCTTTGCACCCGCGCTGCAAATCTGGCCTGAATAGCCCCACGCCACCTTGACCTGTTCTTTCAAATCCAGCAGGCGATATGAAAGCGGGCAGATCTTACCGGTCGCGGATTCGTAGCAATCCGCCGTTTTAGATCAGCGGTCACCAGAATCTGCCGATGCCCACCCCACCCCACACCGCACGCGAGGTGCTGCCCCCTTCGCTACAGCATCCGGCTGTGAACGCGCTGCTGCGCCTCGCGCTGGCGGAGGACCTCGCGCCAACGGCCGACTGGCCTGCTATCGCTGACGACCCGGCGGCCGGGGACATCACCAGCGCGGCAACGCTGCCGTCTGACCTGAAGCTGGAAGGCGTCATCCATGCCAAAGAGGACGGTGTGGTAGCCGGTGGGCCTCTCGTCGAAGCCATCGCCGCGCTTGTGGCGCCGCCGCTGCGCGTAACGCTTCACATAGCCGACGGCACGTACGTCACGGCAGGGGAGCGTATCGCCACACTGGCTGGACCCGGACGCGCCCTGCTTGTGGCCGAGCGGCCCGCGCTCAACCTGCTGGGCCGCTGCAGTGGCATCGCCACGCAGACGCGCGCCCTCGCCGACCTGATCGCCGGCACCGGCGCAACGCTGCTCGACACCCGAAAGACCGCCCCCGGCCTGCGCCACATCGACAAGTATGCCGTCACGCAAGGCGGCGGACAGAATCACCGAATGGGGCTATTCGATGAGGTCTTGATCAAAGAAAACCACATCGCCGCAGCCGGCGGTATCGAGGCCGCCATCGATCAGGTCAGGGCCGCGTATGGCGACCGGTATCCCCTCGTGGTGGAAGTCCAGACCCTGGATGAACTTGACGACGCGCTGCAGCGTAGGCCCACACGCATCTTGCTGGATAACATGACGTTAGAGGAAATGGAAACAGTCGTTGCACGAGCCTGCGGCACCACGCCGCTTGAAGCCTCCGGCAACGTCACCCACGCCACCATCCGGCCGATTGCAGAAACGGGCGTCGATTTCATTTCCGTCGGCGCCCTTACCCACTCCGCCTCCTCACTCGATGTCAGCCTGC
>SLED01000365.1 GCA_007124945.1 Salinibacteraceae bacterium
CAAGCATGGGGAGCAACGCCTGTACCTTCCCTGACTCAAGCATCTGCGCCTGATCCCGCTCGGTCCGGCGCTTGAAGTTTTGGAATTCCGCAGCCTGGCGGAGCAGCTTCTCCTGTAGCTGATCCCGCTCGTCCTTCAAGCGGTGCACTTCGTCCTCCAGGAGCCCGATAGGGTCGGGCTCCTGTCGGGTTTCTTTATCATGAGAAGCCTCTGCCTCGATAGGCCCTTCGTTATCACGCTGGGCGTCTCCAGGGTCAGCTTCCGACTGATTGGCGACTTCCTCTTCCGCCGCCTCCATTACATCGTTCTTTGCGTGCTCTTCGCTCATACAGATAGATCTATGGTTTATTCACGCTCATGCGTCTGATGGAGATGACGAGGCATCACTGAGAAACTCCGCCATCCCTTCGACAAGCGCTACAATGTGATCGTATTTCATTCTCGTTGGACCGATAACCCCGATAGTACCCTCGGTGTCGCCAACACGGTACGGTGCCGTCACTACGGAGTAGCGCTCTACCTTCTCGTCGCTATGCTCCTCACCGATGCTAATCGTAACACAATCCGACGTGCTGCAACCCGACGGCCGGCCTTCTTCCAGCCAGTGCACTACATACTGCTCATTTTCGAGGAGGCCGATAAAATCTCGAATAGCTTCCGGCTCCTGAAATTCGGGCTGAGTCATCAGTTGCTGCGTGCCGCCATACCGGAGTCGGCCTTCACTTGTGTCGCTAAAAATGGTTGAAGACTCCTCCATCACAAACCGGACAAGCCCGGTCTGGTCGTAGTCGATGTCTTGCGTCCGCGTCTCATACGTGTCTCGGATCTCACGGAGCGTTAACCCCGCCAGCCGCTCGTTCAAAATCGATACCACGCGGTCGACAGCGCGCCTCTCCAGGTCCGCATCGAACTCAAGGACGAGAGTGCGCACAAACCCGCCGCGTATGCTGAGCACGAACATCAACCGATCTCCGGTCAGCGGTACGATTTCGAGCTGATCGAGCACAGCCGTGGATAGGCGCGGCGTAAGAGCCACCCCCAGCAGATTGGACAGCCGCCCAAGCAGCCGAGAACTTTCTCGCACCGCATTTTCGTGATCATCAATCTGCTGTTGCAACTGCTGCTGCATTAGCTGCTGAAGCGAAGGCGGCAGCTGCGGCTTGTCCATCAACTCATCCACATAGGCCCGATATCCGCGAACGGTAGGCACGCGGCCGGCGGAGGTGTACGGATGAGAGAGAAACCCTCTGGCTTCCAGGTCGCTCATGGCGTTTCTCACCGAGGCCGGGCTGATATCGAGCCCGTACTGCCTGGCCAGAAAACGCGAGCCTACGGGGCCTGCCTTTTCAACAAAGCTCTCCACTACCAGCCGCAGAATCATCTGCTCGCGGTCGTTGAGCGAGCGAGGGCTCGGTTGGTATGTGTGCTTAGATGACGGCAAGACGTCGTTGTTGTATGGTGCGGTGTATCATAAAGAAGGCCGGGCGCCAAAGAAGGTGACACCTCGGCAGTTAACGGTCCATTAATGCAATGGCACAAAATACCTGCCAGAATTCGATTTATGGCGTAAGGGACGTGCACGTTCCCGCTTGCCGCAACCGCTGAGCAGTACCACCTGCCTAGTGCCAGCCTGGCAGAACCGGACTATCCCCAAATCTACGACAGTAAAACGCAACAGCACATGCGATCATGCGTAGCCGACGAGTTGTTACGCTTGGAGACTTACCGCGCTGCGGCGTAGCACTCAAGAGACTATCCCGCTGAAATATATCCCTTCCATGCGTTTTCTATCCACGCTTGCTGCCAGCATCATCGGCACGCTCGTAGCTTTAGGTGTTATTATTCTCTTTGGCTTCCTTCTGATTACGGCATTTATTGCCTCGGCGGACACAACCCCGCGGGTGCAGGATAACTCCATTCTGAAAATGGAGCTCACCGGCGCCATTCCCGAGCGGGTGTCACCAGATCCGATTGCGCAGGCCCTGGGCGACGCTCCCCGATACGGCTTGCACGATATCCGCGAAGCGCTTGAAAAGGCTGCAGCAGACGACCGGATTGAAGGGGTCGTACTGAAGGCGCACAGCCTGGCGCCACAGTGGGCCGCACTGGAAGAAATCCGTGAAGCGCTCCTCACGTTTAAAGAGTCAGGGAAACCGCTCTACGCCTACACGGGCGAGTATTTCTCAAATGAAAGCGCCTATTTTCTCAATAGCACGGCGGACAGTGTATTCGCTTCTCCGGAAGGATTCTTCGAGTTCAACGGATTTGTGCTGGAATCGGTGTTCTTCGCCAATACGCTTGAAAAAATTGGCGTAGAGCCTACCGTCGTGCGTGCTGGTGACTTCAAAAGCGCGGGGGAAACGTTCACGCGCTCGGATTTCTCGGAAGAGAATCGCACCCAGCTACAGACGATCCTTGAGTCACAGAACGACTTCTTTATGAATGCCGTGGCGGATGCCCGTGGCATGAGCGCAAGTGACCTCCAGGCAATCGCTGATGATAGCCCCACCTTTACAGCGCGCCAGGCCTACGATCTGGGCCTGCTGGATGGCCTTCACTTTCAGGATGAAGTGATGGACATGATGAAGAAGCGGGTGGGACTCGACGAAGATAACGACCTCCACACCGTGCCCCTCCGCCGCTACGTGAACGTACCGGCCTCCGATGCTGGAATCGAGCGTGGCCGCGATGGTGAGGTGGCCGTGGTATTTGCTGAAGGCCAGATCATTCCGGGTAGGCAACAGGGCCCCTTCGGCGATGAAGGTACCCTTGCCTCCGCGTCGTTTACAGAAACTCTGCGGGATGCCCGGGAAGATGACCGGGTTGACGCCGTTGTCATCCGCATCAACTCGCCGGGAGGGTCGGCATCAGCCTCCGATGCTATCTTGCGCGAAATTGCGCTGACGAAAGAAGAGAAGCCGGTTGTCATCTCGATGGGGAATGTTGCAGCGTCGGGTGGCTATTGGATTGCCACCGAGGCTGATGCGATCTTTGCCGATGCGCTCACGATCACCGGCTCCATCGGTGTGTTCGGCGTACACTTTAATGCGTCGGAGTTGCTTTCCGACCACCTGGGGCTCACCTTCGACCGGATACAGACCTCGCCGCTCGCCGATTTCCTCTCGCCCACGCAACCTCTAAGAGCAGAGGAACGCGAGCTGTTCGAGACATTCGTGGGTGAAACATACGACGCCTTTTTGGAGCGCGTAGCCGAAGCGCGCGGCAAGACGGTGGAGGAGGTGCATGAGATTGCGCAGGGCCGCGTTTGGACCGGAACCGACGCGAAGGACATTGGGCTCATTGATGAAGTCGGCGGGCTTGAACTGGCCGTCGCCCGTGCTGCAGAGCTGGCTGAGCTCGAACCGGGCACCTTTCGCACGCGTGAGCTTCCCCGAAAGAAAACCTTTATCGAGCAGCTCGCCGCATCATTTGAAACGCAGGCCCGCGTGCTGTGGGCTCGCGCCCTCGGCTCCCCCACCGAGCAGAAGCTGCACGAACACTTCGAGTACCTGCGGCAAGCCGAGCAGATGCAGGGCTCTGTACAGGCACGCCTACCATACGATTTCACGATCGAATAAGCGCGCCACACCGGCACCGAACTTCGCAACCTGCACCAGAGGTGAGCGCGCCCGGTGCGCTTACGCGGGCGTACGTTCAGCGGGGTCCAGGTCGACAAGTACATCGCCTGTCATTTCCTCGGGCGCAGCAATACCCATGAGGGCCAGGATCGTGGGGGCAACATCACCGAGCTTGCCCGGCTGAATGGATTCGGTAACGCTCGGATGAATAATCAGGTGTGGAACGAGCGCTGTCGTGTGCGCCGTATTCGGACTACCGTCCGGATTGCGCATCTTGTCGGCGTTGCCATGGTCGGCTATCAGGCTTACGGTATAGTCGTTTGCCAGCGCAGCCTCCACCACGGTTCGGGTGCCCGCATCGACAGCCTCCACCGCTCGTACCGCGGCGTCAAAATCGCCCGTGTGGCCAACCATGTCTGGGTTGGCAAAGTTGAGTACGACAAGATTATGCCGCTGCTCACCGATTGCCGCGGCAACTTCATCCGCCAGCTCCGGCGTGCTCATCTCCGGTTGAAGATCGTAGGTGGCTACCTTGGGGGAAGGGATTAGAATCCGGTCCTCGCCGTCAAACGCTTCTTCCCGACCACCGCTAAAAAAGTAGGTCACGTGCGGATACTTTTCCGTCTCCGCCGCTCGGAGCTGCGTTCCGCCCAGCTGCGCTATTACCTCACCGATGGTGTCTTCAAGGTTTACCTTGGGAAAAGCCACCGGAAGATCAAACGTCTCGTCGTACGGTGAGAAGATCACGAAATGAAGATCAAGCTGCTCTGGCCGGTCAAAGCTCTCAAACGATCGATCGGTGAACGCGCGGGTCAGCTGCCTTGCACGATCCCCACGAAAGTTGAAGTAGATCACAGCATCGCCCTCCCGTATCCTGGTCTCTTCCGCATTTCCATTGTCGATTACCGAGGGCTCAATAAACTCGTCCGTAACCTCGTCCTCGTAGTTCGCTTTGAGAGCTTCTTCGGCAGAGGAATACGCATCGCCTTCGCCGAGCGTAAGCAGGCGGTAAGCGCGCTCGGTACGTTCCCACCGCTCGTCGCGGTCCATCGCATAATATCTGCCAACGATTGACGCGATCTGACCTACGCCCTGCTCCTTCATCTCCTCCTCTACCTCCCGCACGTA
>SLED01000279.1 GCA_007124945.1 Salinibacteraceae bacterium
CCTCGTATCCCTCGATCCCCGTTTTTTGAGTTTGCGGAGCTGGTCACAAGAGCCTCGTTAACGGCGTTCCCGGTAGCATTCGCAGGTTCGTCGCCTTCAATTTCTATGATCCCCATTCTTACCGTCGGATTGTCTCCGTCGAAGATGCCACAGCCGGAGAGGAGTAGCAGCGCGATGATCGTACTGGCTGTAATGCTTGTATAGAGTGTACTCATGGTTCTTGTCCGTTTGGGGGAGGAGGGCCCGCGCTGTCGGGTGAGAATACCTGCGGCTGCCGTGGTATGCTGGTTTATGTGGTCGCCGGTGCCAGTTAGAGGCAGGTTGGTGCTAGCGTATAGATGAGGAGGATCCGGTGGCAGCCATGCCACCTCCTCAACTCGAAGCGCACGCCCTCCTTCCTCACCAGACACGGTCACTCCACCACCACAAGTGAATGCTCGTGAACATAAACACGAGGCTCCACCTCACCTTCGCTGTTTATCTTGCGACCACGGAGACGAATGGTGGCCTCGCCTGTTGTTTCAAATTCAAACAGGAGAATTCGCCAAGCTTCATGAATTGCAAGAAGGCAAAGTGTATTTGCGCGTCCATTCCAAAAATGTTCTTTGTCATAGGCAGTAATGGTCACGATCGAACCATCATGGTCGATCTCCTCCCGATGCGGTTTCCAGCAGTTATCAGACAAAACAGTCTTTACTGTGACTGAGACCTTTTCTCCTACCTGGACCGTGTCGGGAGCTTGTAGTGAGCGAAAATTCTTTACATCCATTACTCTTAGCCCTCGATTTTCGTCTGAGGATGAGGCAGACATCGTCTCGAAAGTGCTCGAAAGGCTGTTCGCACTTGAATTGGCCTGTTCTATCGATTCGCTCTCTATCACCCCCATTCTCTCAACAGGGTTGTCTCCATCGAAGATGCCGCAGCCGGAGAGGAGTAGTAGCGCAATTATCGTACTGGTTGTAATGCTTGCATAGAGTTTAATCATGATAATCGTGCATTTAGGGGAAGGAGGCCCTTAATTCGTGGTAAGCTCAGCAAATTATCTCGCCGGGAGCGCAACCGTCGTCGATGTCTTCAACAAAAACAAAATGGTCGACATTTCGTTCGTATCCGAGCAATTCTGTCGTTACGCGTAGCTCAAAATGTTGACCGTCAGGATTAACGCTGCGGCTATACGATTGGGCAGTACCCACCGTCTGCCAGGAACCATCTACATAACGGAACTCCCAAAGATACGAAACGTCGCCCGTACCGCCTTCAACGTTAGCAGTCCAAGTGTATGTACCCGGGCTCGTTATCAATGATATTCCGTCGATAGTAGCTTTCAGGTCTATCGTGTAAAGTAACCGATTCGGTGAGCCAGAGCCTATGTTTGAAAGGCGATCTTTTGTGCTAAGCGAAATTAGACGGCCCTGGACGTCCGCGGGCGTATAGTTGGGATTCGATTGTAGAAGTAGGGCCGCCATCCCGGCTACCATTGGCCCGGCGAATGATGTGCCAGCATTTGTCACAAAGGACTCTGGTCCTGTATGAGATGCAACATACATCTGCCAGCCTGGTGCCCAGAGATCGATACATTCTCCGTAGTTCGACGCCTCCCCTTGAGGGAAAAATGCACGTGAGTCGGTGTCTCTTGTCGCTCCTACAGTAATGTTCTGGGATAAATGGCCCGGAGAGAATTCACATGCATCCGTGTCTTTGTTGCCCGCCCCTGAAACAAGCGTTACGCCTGAATCAACAAGATTCTTTGCGGCACTGTTTATCGTGTAATAGAAGGTTCTCCTAATCAAATTTGGCTTCTTCGATGCCCAACCGTACGTCACTATTGCTGGGGGCGTGTGATTTTCTGCGATCCAATCAAAGGCCGCAATCGCTTCATCACCACCGGCCTGCCCATCACACCCTGCAATCCTGAAAGATCGAATAGTAGCACCTTTGGCTACTCCAACAGTACTACCCGCACCTACGCTCGCTACCTGGGTGCCGTGTCCATGACAATCTTTATCGCCAAGACCGTCATGTACGATAGTGAATCCCGGTTCTAATCGTTCACCAAACTCGCTGTGCTCATTTATGCCCGTATCCACAAACCACATCTCCACACCCGTCCCATCACCAAAGTAGTTGTACGTATCATTTAATGGCAGATCACGTTGATCGACTCTATCTAAATGCCAGTGGGCATTCGTCTGCGTAACACCCTCGGCATCTGTCAAATATAGCGGTAAGACTTGCTCGATGTATTTAATGTTAGCATTTCGGCGCAAGCCGTCTAACGCCTCTTCCGGTATTGTGGCCGAGAAGCCGCGAATCACGTTAGAAAATACATGTCTGAGTTCGGCTCCTGCAATTCCTGCCAATGCTTCCGAAGCGCGATCGGGAACGCTTCGAACTTCAGGTTTAAATACAACGATATACCGATCGTGAACAAACTCAGGCAAACTGTCACGGTCCACTGTGAAGATCGGCGCCCACTGCGTCGTGTCCGTTTTTGCAAGCGATTGGTCAAACTCTGCCGAGACAACATTTGGTGTTGTCGGGTTATCGGTACAACCGCTCAGGGCAATCGTAGCCGCGAGCCATACTGCTATTATCGATATAGTAAGGAAATACCTGTGTCGGCCGGTGGGAAGTAGGGGCATGGTATCTGACGCGTTTGAAAGAGGGAGGACCAGGGGCAACCGTCGAAAGCAGCTGATACCACACCCGCTCATGCTTTCTTGACGCCTGCAGGCAGAAGCCTTATTAAACCATACCCCCCCCCATCAGTAACCTGCAAGTGTTATTTATGAAGGTAAAGTTAAGAAAAAGTGAATACGTTCGTGTGGTGAGAATTTATTGGGTTTCTGCCCTCGCGAAGCAGGGAGCGGTTACTGGTCGGTCCGACACTTGTCCCCAAGCCCAACCGCAGACGTGCTCCATTCATGATATCGCTGTACGAACTGCAAGCAGGACACCGTCCGAATATAGGGACCGCTCGAGCGGAATGCAGTTGGGGGCGTACATTCAAAGCAGCCGCCGGGTGCGCCTGGCAGGTTAGCTGCAGGGGATCTGGAGCGACGCCGGTAGCGTTCGTTGCACGGTCTTCGCGCTACCCGCCCGAACATCGTAGCGTTATGCCTTCTCCCCGTGCATGTGCCGCTCACGAGCTGTAGGGTCTCGAGCCGCTACGCCGATCACCGGGACTTCCGGGTTGAGCGGTATGCGGCGCTAATCCCGCGCGTACTTTCATCTTCCGGTTGCGCAACTGTCTTCCATGATACTCGATGTCCTTCTCGTTGCATCGGGCATCGTGTTGCTGTTTGCGGGCGGCGAGCTTCTCGTCCGCGGGGCGCTGGCGGTGGCGGAGCGGGTGGGCATCTCGCCACTGGTCAGTGGTCTCGTGATCGTGGGGTTTGGCACCTCCGCACCCGAACTGGTGGTGACGGTCGATGCTGCCCTCAACGCGCGGCCCGACATTGCGCTGGGCAACGTGGTGGGGAGCAACATCAGCAACCTGCTGCTCATTCTCGGCGTGTGCGCGCTCATCACGCCGATAGCGGTACGCCCGATGGCCCTCCGGCGCGATGCGATCGCGATGGTGGGGGGCACGGCCCTTTTCGTGGTACTTGCGACCAGCGGTGCCCTCGGTCCTATCGAGGCGGTGGTACTGCTCGCGGCGCTCCTGAGCTATGCAATATGGACGTATGGAACGGAGCGAAGCATCCGGGAGCGGACGGTCGAGCTGTATGAGGGACCGCCAGAGGTTCTACCGGCCGGGCCGCAGCGCTTTTGGCTGATGGCCGCCGCCCTGCCCGTGGGGCTCGCGTTGCTCGTCGGAGGATCGCGCGTGCTGGTGGTGGGCGCCGTAAGCATCGCCGAAGCAGCCGGCCTCTCGGAAGCCGTCATCGGACTCACGCTGGTGGCCGCGGGCACGTCGCTCCCGGAGTTGGCCGTATGCATCATTGCCTGCCTTCGCCAGCAGGCCGACGTAGCGGTGGGCAACGTGCTGGGCAGCAACATCTTCAATGTGCTTGGCATTCTCGGCGTGGCGGCGCTGTTGCAGCCGCTGCCCATCCCGGCTCGTATTGCAGCGGTGGACCAGTGGGTGATGCTTGGCACCGCTTTGCTGCTCTGGCTGGTGCTCTTCACCGGCCGCCGGCTCAGTCGGTGGGAAGGCTTGTTGCTACTTGTAGCGTACGGCACGTATCTGGTCGCCAGCTTTTTGGTGGGGGGCGGATAACCCGTTCGTGACAGCGGCATAGCCACACCCTGCGAATCTTCTCGTCCGTGCAGCCAGTCTAAGTGGCACCTGTTTACCTCTATAGAGCAACCATATCCCTGAAGGGCCCCGTGGCAGATTTCTCAGATGCGACGTCCGGAACAAAGCGCACCGACGGGTACCCGTTGGTGGAGCGGATGGCGGCATGGGGCACGGCGCTTGGAGCCGCCATGCGGCGTATTCCCACGTCCATCCGAGTCATTGTTCTGGTGCTTGTGATACTGGTGCCGCTGGCGCTCTTGCTTCGGTACGAGCTGCGCACGTCGCATCTGCAGGCCCGCTTCCTCTCGGCGTACGCATCCGAACTCACGTATGAGACCGAGGCCGGCGCCAGTGCCTCGATCCGTTTTCCCGCGACCGGGCCGTTCAACCAGCGCCTCGGGTATGTGGCCGCGCCCGCGATGATCGATAGCCTGACGCAGGA
>SLED01000295.1 GCA_007124945.1 Salinibacteraceae bacterium
TAGCACATTCTCCTCAAGTCCCCGATTGCGGATGCTTTCCCGATAGCTCTCTTCGTCTTCGTAGAACTCCCCGGCCACCACCAGTCGAGCATCAGGCTGCTCGCGCAGAATCAGCGGCATGGCGTTTAGCAACACATCCAGCCCTTTGTATTGTCGCACGAAGCCGAAGAAGAGCAGGACAGGGGCCTCGTCCGGTAGCTTGAGCCGCGACCGGGCATCTTTCATGGGGAGGGCATCACCAAACTGATGGTAGGGCGGATGGGCCACCTGCCGGAGGGGCTTCCGGTAGCCTGCCATGCGCCGGAGATCGTTCGCAACCACGCGCGAGAGTGCAAGAAACGCGTCGCAGGCATTGAACATGTAGCGACTCAGCCAGATGTCCCCTGGAAAACGCTCATGCGGCAACGCGTTATGCACCACCGCGATCGTCCGAATCCCCTGAGCTCGCAAGAGCCGAGCGATCGTGCCGAAGGCGGGTGAGAAAAACGGCATCCAGTGCTGGAAGATTACCGCATCGGGATTTTCGCGTACGATATGGTCGACCGCCGTCCACCACGAAACGGGATTTATCGAGTCGATGAGACGGACCGATGGTAAGGGCGTGACCGGTGGCCGGGACTCCAGCTGAGAGCGCCCCGGGAAGAGACGCCTCGGAAACTGTCGGGTAAATGTCACAGCCGATACCTCATGGCCTCGATTGCGCAACGCATGGGCGGTGGCTTCTGTGAAATGGGCGATACCACCTCGGTACGGATAGACGGGACCAACAAGTATTAACCGCATGATAGGGACGCGGGGACGGTTATATTAAAACGCATAGCGCAGGAGTGAAATGTCACTCTAACATCAGACATTGCTGGCTTCGATGCAACCAGCTTTGTCATTCGCCCGGGTTGTTCAGGCTGCTCTTCCCATGATGTAACAGAAGCGAAAGGGACAGCGTACTAAACGTGAAGGGTGCAAATCGCCGAATTCTCTCACCCGGTGATTCATTACGATGAGTGATCGCGTTTACAAGAAAAAGGAGATCCAGGATCTGCTGGAACGTGCAGTTGCGTTGCAGGCGCAGGAGCAGGGTGAAACCGGCGAGGGGCTGACCCTCGCCGAGTTAGAGGAGGTAGCCAAATCTTCCGGAATCGATCCCGAGTACCTGCGGGAGGCTGCGGTGGAGATGGACAGCGTGGTGAAGTCGTCAGATTCGGCGTCGTCAACTCACATTTTCGAAGATCGTACCGTCAGTGGTGCGTTATCGAAGGAAATATTGGAGGATGTAAAAATGGAGTTGAGTAGCCGCTTCGCCGTGGGAAGCGAGTACTCAGAGGTCAAACAGCAACAAACCCCGACATCGTTTAGCTGGACGCACGTGGACGAGGATGAGTACGAAACGCAGGTTCATCTGATAAAGCGTGGCGATTACGTCCGGATTCGCCTCTCGCAGTACATTGCGTATACCAGGCCGGAAATCCAATCGGCCGGGTGGGGTGCCCTCGGAGCCTTAATTTTCGGCCCGATGATGTCTCAGTCGTTCGCCATTGGGGCGTTTACGTCCCTGCTGATGTACGTGGTGGCCTTTGCGCTCACGTTTGCCGCAACCTACGGCTATGATCTCTACTGGCGCCGCTCGCGCCAGGAGGAGCTGGAAGAGTTAGCCGATATTATCTCGATGTATGTGGCAGAGCCGGCAGGCGCTCAGGCCGAAGTAAAGCAGAGGGACACGGAGAAGCGCCCGAAGATTGAGGTGGAGGATCCGCGCGAGGATGCAGTGGGGGAGCACCGCGCCCAGCGCCGCTCCGAACGGTCTTCTTGAGGCGTTAGCCATCTCTCTTGCCGGCGCCCTCGCGTCGGGTATCCACCGGTTGTTTCTCGGGCAGACGAATGGTGAATGTCGTGCCCTCACCTTTCGTCGAGTCTACGTCAATGGTACCGCCAAGCAACGCTACCAATTGGCTGGTGATGGCCAGCCCGAGTCCGCTACCCTCATGCGTCCTCGACAGCCCCGCAGATTCTTGCTGAAACGGCTCGAAAAGGTGTGGTAGAAAGTCCGGGTCGATGCCGATGCCTGTATCCACAACCTCGAGAATAGCAACGTGGTTCTCTCTGCGAAGCAAAAGCTCTACGGCTCCTCCCGTCTGCGTGAACTTCACTGCATTGCTCGTAAGATTAAATAGAACGCGCTGAAGCGCAGAGCGATCGGTTTTCAGCTCAAACGGTTTTTCCGGAGAAGATAGCGTGATGGTTATCTCTTTTTTCTTGGCCCGGGCTTGCAGGTCGTCCACCACGCCTGAAGCGATTTCGTCGACGGCTACGAGTTCCCTTTTCAGATTCATTGCACCGGCCTCCAGCTGAGAGAGGTCGAGCACTGAGTTCAGTGATTCCATGAGCCGGATACCGGATCGGTAAATTGAGCCGGCGAACTCCCGCGCATGGTCTTCCAGGTTCATCGTTGAAAGAAGTTCTGCAAACCCGATGATTCCGGTAAGCGGAGTCCGTATCTCGTGGCTCATATTCGCGAGGAAACGGGTCTTGAGCTCGTTCATCTGCTCGGCCTCACGCCTGGCCTCAATGAGCCCCTCCTCATATTTCTTTCGCGGCGTGATATCCCGCGTGATGCCCACCAGGCGCCGGTGATCATCGTGCGATCTATCGACTTCAAACACCTCCTCTTCCAGCCATCGAACCGGGCCGTTCTCCGGGTGCGTTCGAAACTCTGTCCGGGTTGAACGATGAGTGCCAGCGATCAGGCGTTCAAGAAAACCTCGCAATCGCCCGGCATCATCGGGGTGAACCACCTTTTCGAAGAACGCATCGCCTGCGGGCACCTCCTTCTCTGGGAGACCAAATAACTCTTCCACCGCGCCAGTGCGGATGACTTCTCCGGTGTCGAGGTCGAATTCGAAAAGTAGTGCCGACGTGTTTTCCAGCGCGAGCTCCATACGATGCTGGGTTTCCTCGCGCTCTTGCTCCTGTTTCTTGCGCTCGGTGATATCCAGTAGTACACCATTGAAGACCGTCCCTTCTTCGGATGGATCGGGCATTGACATGCCCTGTAGCCAGATGCGTGTGCCATCCGGTCGGACGTAAGGAAACTCGGCGCGCCAGCGTTCGCCTGTCTCCCCCGCATGTGCCACGGAAGACTGAAACGCTGATAGATGCGACTCCGGGATGCAGCTGACAAACTTGTTGAAGAGGTTCGGTTCATCAAAGGGGAACCCCAGAACTTCAGTAGAGCGATCACTCACGTGACGGGCGTCCCATGAACCATCGGGCGCCACGAAAAACTGGAAAAGTATACCAGGGATACTGTTAGCGATGCCGGCCAGCCGGGCTTCGTTGCGCTTGAGCTTCAGGCTGGTTGTTTCATCAGCGAACAGTATTACGCGGCCAGCAGGGTGCGCGGATGCCTCTATCGGCCGATGGAGCAGTCGATAGTATCGCTCAGATCCATTAGCCGGTAGGGAGAGGGGGGCGTTTTCAGCAAGTGCCCTGGCTGCCTCCGGCCAGGCTTTCTCAAGAGATGTTGCCGAGCGCCCTACGTAGCTTAATGGTGGATATAGTCTGGTCAACTGCCGGCTGAAATTCTGGATGCGCCCACGCTCATCAAGTATGAGCGCAGGAACCTCACTCCCACCCATGTGCTGCACCTCTTCGAAGCGCTCGTAAAAGAAATAGAGCACCCCCACGGCAAAGGCCGCCACGCCGATAGGTTCGTGGCTGATATCAAGCAAGAGGGGCGTTGCCTGGCCTACGAGGTTCGGAATGAGGGGCAACGCGGTCAGGCCTACCAGCACAGCGAGCGGCATGATGCCGCGCTCGACCCGCCTGAAAGCTTCGTACAACATGAAGAATCCGATCGCCGCCAGCGCATAGGCCAGTCCGTAGCTCACCCAGTAGATAGCGTGATGATCGAGTGCCAGATGGGTGAACGGCTCGCTAACCAGCACTACGCTGTAGTACCACTCGTGATACGGATTCGTTAGCTTGGTGACCGCTACGATCGCGAACACGATTAGCGCAGCCCGCCGGAGCAGCCTGTCGCGATGTTCTCGGCGCCCCGCGTAGGCAGAACAGAAGTACAACCACGCGCCGACAGCCGCAAAGCCGACGATTATTCCCACCTGATAGGAGGCGATCTTCAACCAATCGGTTGGGGCGGTAAGAAAGCCAATGTGCGCCAGTGCCCATAACCCCGACATCAACAGCAGGGCAATCAGCCCATGCCGCGTGTCAGTGCTTGAGAGCACGCGGGCATGGTAGGCGCCGACAAAGCAAGCGGACGCGGCCACAGCGAAGACCAGCAGATAAAGAGCAAGCATAGTCCTCATGGTTTGAGCTCGTACCGTTGGCCACGTGGCTGGCGTCGCCTATGAAAGTAACCTGGAGGCCATCTTACCGAACCAGGGAAGCGGGGCGGAAATTAAGGGGTACGTACGTTCATCCGGACGCGACTTGGTGTTTGTTCATCCGAAGCTGGAAACATATCCGGATGTTAAGTAAAATGATTACCTCAATAGTGGCAAGTATCTGGCTTATCGTCCTTTACCGTATAAAGGTAAAGAAGCTGATCGTTGGTGCGGTGCCCGTACGTTTTCATCTATGATACCGCCGCATCCCCTCAGTTTCGTAAAAGAGCGCTGGAAGTTTTCTTGCGGGGAAGAGTATTCTTTGATCCGGTCAGCGGTCCTACTTAACCAAACCCATTGTTTGTGAGCGCCGATCCTGACCGTCTTGAGCAATACGTTCGCATGCTGGCCGAAGAACTCTCCCCGCGTGATGCCGCCAATCCGGAGGGGCTGGATGCGAGCGCCTCGTTCGTGGAGCGCGTCTTCCGCGAGTATTCGGAGCGCGTCTCGCTGCAGCCGTACGATGCCGAGGGATTGAGGGTGCGCAACGTGTGTGCCCGGTTTGGTCCGGAGGGTGGGCCGCGGATCGTGGTGGGTGCGCACTATGACGCTGCGGGGCCCTATCCTGGTGCTGATGACAACGCCAGCGGGGTGGCCGGGCTCCTGGAGCTGGCGCGGTTGCTGTCGGAGGATCCGCCCGCTTCCGATGTGGAGCTGGTGTCGTTTCCTCTGGAGGAGCCGCCCTTTTTCATGACGCCGTGGATGGGCAGCGCCGTCCACGCGCGCTCGCTAAAAGAGGCAGAAGTAGAAGTCCGAGCGATGATCGCGCTGGAGATGATCGGGTATTTTTCGGATGAGCCCCACAGCCAGCGCTTCCCGCTCGGGTTGCTGAAACCGTTCTATCCATCTACGGGCAATTTCATTGCTGTGGTGGGGAAGTGGGGGCAGGGGAAGCTGGTGCGCGAGGTGCGGGAGGGGATGCGGGCGGCGACGCCACTTGGTGTGGAGTCGATTACCGCGCCGCGCATTCTGCCCGGCGTCACGCTGTCGGATCACCGAAGCTACTGGAAGCAGGGCTACCCAGCGGTGATGCTTACCGACACGGCGTTCTTCCGCAACGCCAACTACCACACCCCGCATGATACCCCGGATACGCTTGACTACCACCGGATGGCGCAGGTAGTGGATGGCGTGCGGGGTGCAGTGGACAGCCTGGCGGGCTAAGGCGTGTCGCGGTACCTACGCCAACCGGATTGCCCAAAGAGTCCATGTCTTTCACAACGGACCGCGCCTTCGTTGTGTTAGAAAGCGTCCGTTCTGATCAGAGAGTCCACACTGTTCATGCACATTATCACAACCGTAGGACCAGAAAACGCCACGAAGACCGTCCTGCCGTTTGTTGCTGCGAAAGGGGCTATGGGTCGGGGAGAGAAAGTTGCCATGTTTGCAATGCAGGAGGCGACGTACCTTGGAGCGCCAGGACACATGGACCTGGCAGAGTTGAAGGCACCGGGGCTGCCAACGGTGCAGGAGGTGCTCGACGCTCTCCTCGAAAACGACGCGCTGGAGGGGTTTGTGGTCTGCCAGCCCTGCGCCAAAGCGCGCAACATTATCGAGGCAGATCTGGCGCCGTGGGCCACGTTCGGCGGTGCGGGGGATCTCGCACGGCAAGCTGCAGAGCACGACTCGACGCTCACGTTCTGAACCGAGAGCTCAGGCCGCTTCGCGCACGATGGGCTCCCGGGTTTCCTGCACCTCGAATGCTCCGTCGTCTTCCATACGACGGCTGATGATCATCTCGCCCAGCAGACCGGTGGAGAAGAGTTGGGCGCCGAGCAGCATCAATAGCAGCCCGAGCAAGAGCAGCGGACGATCGCCGAGGTAGTTGCCGTAAATGATTTTGTCGAGCGTCAGGTACAGGCTGATCAGGAAGCCTGTGACGAACGAGAGCGTGCCGAACCCGCCGAAGAAATGCATCGGCCGGGCGGCCCAGCGGGTGAGGAAAAGCACCGATATAAGATCAAGAAATCCCCGTATGAAGCGCTCCAGACCAAACTTCGTGGTGCCGTGGCGACGGGGACGGTGGGAGACCTCTTTCTCCGTGATCCGGTCAAACCCCTCCCAGTTGGCAAGTACCGGAATGTACCGGTGAAGCTCGCCATAGAGCGTTAAGTTTTTAACCACCTCGCGGCGGTAGACTTTCAGCCCGCAGTTGAAGTCGTGCAGCCGCACGCCGGTGACCACGCGCGTCACCGTGTTGAAAAACTTGCTCGGGATCGTTTTGGAGAGCGGATCCTGTCGCTCGCGCTTCCAGCCGCTGACGAGGTCGTACCCCTCCTCCAGTTTGGCTACAAGCCCCGGCAGCTCGCGTGGGTCATCCTGCAGGTCGGCATCCAGCGTGGCTACGTATCGACCTTTCGCACGCTCAAAGCCCGCTGCCAGCGCCGCCGACTTCCCGTAGTTGCGCCGCAGGCGGATGCCGGCCATGCGCGGGTCTTCGTTATGCAGACGCTCAATAGTCTCCCACGTGCCGTCGCGCGAGCCGTCATCAACAAACCACACCTCAAACGACCACCCCTCCGAGCGGCACACCGACCGGATTTCCTCAGCCAGTTCGGGCAGTGATTCCTCCTCCTCAAAAGCCGGGATGATGATGCTCAGATCCATCATTCTTCGCGCGGTTTAGCACTCATTTGAATCCTGTCTACGCATCATCACCGCTATTGTGCTGATTGAAATCATCAGGCACCGCGCGGGAGTGCCGAGACGGGTACCACGCATGTACAACGGCTGTGATAGCGCACGCTCTGGCAACGCGCATATCCAACAAGCTTACGCATCGATGGTGGCGTACTTGGCGTTGCGCTCGATAAACTTCCGGCGCGGCGCAACAGCGTCGCCCATAAGGGTGGTGAAGATCTTGTCGGCTGCAGCGGCGTCATCGATCGTTACGCGTTGCAAACGCCGCGTGGAGGGATCCATCGTCGTCTCCCAGAGCTGGTCTGGATTCATCTCGCCAAGCCCCTTGTAGCGCTGAATGGACACCTTTCCGCGACCGTTCTCGCGCAGCTCGGCCACCTTCTCTTGCAGGAGCTCTTCCGTCCAGACGTACTCTTCCGTTTTGCCCTGCGACACCTTGTAGAGCGGCGGGAGCCCGATGTACACAAAGCCCTGCCGCACCAGTGGCGCCAGGTGGCGATAGAGGAACGTCATGAGCAGCGTGCGAATGTGGGCGCCGTCGACGTCCGCATCCGTCATGATGATGATGCGGTGGTAGCGGAGGTTCTCAATATCGAATTCGTCTTCCGTCGTGGCGATGCCGGTGCCCAGCGCGGTGACGATGTTCTTGATCTCGTTGTTTTCGAGCACGCGGTCGAGCCGGGCTTTTTCCACATTCAGGATCTTACCGCGGAGGGGCAGGATAGCCTGGAAGTGGCGGTCGCGGGCCTGTTTGGCGGAACCGCCGGCGGAGTCTCCCTCCACCAGGTACAGCTCGCATTCTTCCGGCTTGCGAGAGGAGCAGTCGGCCAGCTTGCCCGGGAGGCCGCTGCTGGAGAAGGCGTTCTTGCGCTGAACGAGCTCGCGCGCCTTGCGGGCTGCGGCACGAGCCTGCGCAGAAGTCACCACTTTGTTGATGATAGCTTTCGCCTCGTTCGGGTGATCTTCCAGCCACCAGGCGAGCTCCTGCCCTACTGCCGACTCCACGATGCCCTGCACTTCCGAGTTACCCAGCTTCGTCTTGGTCTGCCCTTCGAACTGCGGCTCCGGCACTTTCACCGAAAGTACAGCGGTGAGGCCCTCACGAAAATCCTCGCCCGAGAGGTCAAACTTCAGATTCTTGAAGAAACCGTTTTTCTCGCCATAGCTCTTGAGTGTCCGCGTGAGCGCGCGGCGGAAGCCGGAGACGTGCGTGCCACCTTCGTGCGTGTTGATGTTGTTGACGAAGGTGAGGACGTTCTCCTGATAGCTATCGTTGTACCGCATGGCCAGCTCCACCGGTACATCACCGTCCGTGTTTTCGATGTAGATAACCTGGCTGTGGATCGGGTCACGCGTCTCGTCAAGAAAATCGACGAACTCGCGGATGCCCCCGTCAAAGTGGAATTCCTCGCGGCCGAGCTCTTCGTCCTCTTCGCGCTTATCCTCGATAGCGATGGTGAGGCCGCGGTTGAGGTAGGCGAGCTCGCGCAGGCGTGTGGCCAGCGTTTCGAGACGGAATTCGGTGGTTTTGAAGATTTCGGGGTCCGGCCAGAAGCGGACGTCCGTTCCGGTTTCCTCTGTGTCGCCGTCGAGGTCGCGCACACGCTCGAGCTTTCCCGTGGGGATGCCGCGCTCGAACGACTGGCGCCAGAGCGCCCCGTCGCGCTTCACTTCGGCCACGAGGCGAATGGCGAGGGCGTTCACGCAGGAAACGCCCACACCGTGCAGGCCGCCGGATACTTTATAGGTGTCCTTGTCGAACTTACCACCGGCGTGCAGCGTGGTCATGACCACCTGCAGAGCGGGTACGCCGAGCTTTTCATGGGTGTCGACCGGGATTCCGCGGCCGTCATCCGTTACCTGCACGGAGCCGTCCTCGTGAATCGTTACATCGATACGGGTGCAGTAGCCGGCCATGGCCTCGTCGATGGAGTTGTCGACCACTTCATACACGAGGTGGTGAAGACCGCGAATGCCCACATCACCGATGTACATCGATGGGCGCTTACGAACGGCTTCGAGGCCTTCCAATACCTGAATGTTTTTTGCCCCGTACAATCCCGGAGTTGTTTCTTCTGGCGGCTGCATAAAAATATCTTTTACGAAGAGAAAAGCGCTCGGAGGCTTCGTAACTGCTGCCTCCGTATGTACACAGCTTATGAAAACGCGCTTGTTGTCATCCTGTTCGTTTAGTAAATGGTTGATTTGGGCTGTGGCCTGCCGTCTGGCATCCCGGTCATCCCATCGAAGTGAGTCTGCTACAGCGCTCGAAATCAGGACCTACAGATGCTGCTCATGGCGGATCTATCGAAACGGTTTCCATTCGAGGCATGGTTACCCTATACTACAGCTATTTCTCATTGAACCCGGTCGATTTTTCAGTATGATACGCCCTCAAACCCACCCGGTCGTTCCGTCCCCTTTCGTCACGCATGACCCCATTTTGCGGCTAATCGGCAACACGCCGCTGGTGCCGTATCCGGGTGTGTCGGATGATCGTGTGCTGTGCAAGCTGGAGTCGCTAAATCCGACCGGTTCAATGAAGGATCGCATCGCACTGGGCATTCTGACGGAGGCGGTGGAGGAAGAGGCGATCGAGACGGTGGTGGAGGCGAGTTCGGGGAACACTGCCGGGGCGGTAGCGCTGGTTGCCAATCGGCTGGGTCTGCGCTGTATCCTCACGTGTCCGGAAGGCACGAGCCCTCACAAAATCGGCTACATGAAGGCTTTTGGCGCGGAGGTGCACACGTGCCCTGCGGTTGAGAGCGGCCACCCCGAACATTACCGCTCGGTGGCGCGCCGCATTGCCGAAGCGGAGGATGCGTTTCTCATTAATCAGTACGAGAACCTCCGCAACCCGGGCGTGCATGCGCGATGGACGGGCCCTGAGCTGTGGGCGCAGGCGGGGGATGTGATGACGCACCTGGTCTGCGCGATGGGCACGGGTGGCCTGATGAGCGGCTGCGCGAAGTATGTGAAGGAAGCGGCGGCCCGCGAGGGGCGGGCGGTAAAGGTGATTGGAGTCGATGCGGACCGCTCCAACATTGCCACGAGCTTTTACGACGAGCCGCTGCGCCCGTACGACACAAAAGTCGAAGGACTGGGCAAGGGCGGCCGGCTACCGACGATGTGGTTTCAGTATATCGACGAGATCCGGCGGGTGACCGATGAGGAGGCGTTCGAGCAGGCACGTGCATCCGCGCGAGAGCACGGGCTGCTTATCGGACCGAGTGCCGGAGCCGCACTATACGTGGCGCTGCAGATCCACGCCGAGCGGCCCGACGCGCAGATCGCGGTCATCATCTGCGACGGCGGTGAGCAGTATTTTGAGACGCTCTTTCCGGATACGTCTGCCGCGTGACTGTGCGGACGTCCTCTTGCCTTTCCTTCCTCTCTCCATGGCACGCGCGTTTCCCTATCAAAAAGTAGCGCCGGCGCGCGAGCTGCTCATCTGGTTTGCGGTAGCTACCGCGTTGGGCGTGCTGAACTGGGGGTTGAGCCTGCCCACAATGGATGGGCGGGCCTGGACGTACAGCAAGCTCCTGGTGCTGCAGTTGACGTTTAGCTACTTCGTCTTCACCCACATCTTGGTGCTGGTGGTCGGATTCCGGACGTTTCTGATGCGGCAGGTGGGCGCATGGCCGAAGTTTGGGCGAGACGCCGCCGGCATTGGGTTTGCCTTCGTGGGCTTTGTCATCGGCATGTTCAACCTGAACTGGTTTGTGCCACTGTTGGGGGCGTTTTTCTTTCCCGGCGAATCGTTCACGTTTACCTTCCCCGGCGCCGATCCGTGGCGGACGTTCGGCATGTTTATCGGCATCACCCTCATCGGCGTGTTCGCCGTCTCGTACTACACCATGCGTCTCAACCTGAGGGCGAGCTACGGCATCCACGTGGAACGGGAGCGGCTCCGTGCGGAGTTGGAGACGGCCCGCGAGATGCAGTTGCAGGTGATGCCTTCAGCCGATCCGTTGATGCGCGGTATGGACGTGGCCGGCGTCTGCCTCCCGGCGGCCGAGGTCGGCGGGGACTACTTCGATTACATGTGGCTGGATGACAACGAGCGCCTGCTCTGCATCACGATGGCGGACGTCAGCGGCAAGGGGCTGAAGGCGGCGATGGCAGCGGTGATGGTGAGCGGTATGCTGCACGTCACCACGCCCAATGCCAAGAGCCCGGCCGACGTACTCACGCGTATCAACAATCCGCTGCGCCACAAGATTGACGCGCGCATGTTTGTGGCGATGCAGTTGGCCGTGATAGACACCAAGCGGCGCACCGTGACGCTGGCCAATGCCGGACAGATGCCGCCGCTGCTGCTGCGGGACGGCGCCGTCTGCCCCCTCACCACAGGCGGCCCCCGATTCCCCCTCGGCGCTACGGACGATGTGCGGTACGAGCCGCGCACGATCCGCCTGCAGACCGACGATACGCTGCTGCTCTACACCGACGGCGTAAACGAAGCCATGAACGCCGACCGCGAGCTGTTTGGGGACGACCGCCTCCGGGACGTCCTGCAGCACACCGCAGGGCAGTCCGCAGCCGCCATCGTGGAGGCCATTCGTGAGGCCGTCCGCACCTTCACCGGCGACCAACCGCAACACGACGACGTGACGCTGGTGGTGGTGCGGGTCACTGATATTTTCCTCTGAAAGCCCATACTCTATTGGCCGGCTCGCCAGGGCGAACCGCAAGGAATAACGGATCTCCGAGCCCCCGTGTCGCTATCCTTGTAACCACCCCCTTCCGTTTAGAGACCCGTCATGATGACTCTCCTGAAGGCTCTATCGCACGTGGTGTCGTGGTACCTGATTGTACAGGGCGGTATTGTACTGGGCTTCATCCTGTTGCCGGTTGATGCCGTATCATCCACCGATCGGTTTGAGCCGCTGGGACTCAACCTGACGTTCCAGCAGGATCCGACCACCACCATCACGATCGACTGGCACGTTGACGATGCGGAGTCCGCTACACTCCTTGAATTGCGCGCGCAGGGTGAGCGAGAGACGTGGCAGCAATTCAGTCCGGAGGAGACGGTCGATTTTCCGTTCTCCTCTCGGTTTATTCATCGCCGGGAGGTGACGGGGCTGGAGCCGAATACGATGTACGAGTTTCGGTTCGGCGAGGGAAGCAAGGAGTATACCTTCCGTACGCTTCCGGCGGATAACGAGCGTCACGCGGTGCGGCTGGCCATCGGGGGAGACGTCCGCCACGAACGCGAGATGATGGAACGCACGGGTCGGGTAGCCATGGCATACGATCCGCACATGATAGTATTTGGCGGCGACCTGGCCTATGGAGATGGCGACCCACGGCTCGTGCATCGCTGGTACGAGTGGTTTGAAGTCACGCGGGATGTGTTTCGCGCCTCTGACGGTCGCATTGTGCCGGTGGTGGTCGGTATCGGTAACCACGAGATATGGCTCGGCGATAAACTTGAGAAAGACGCGCAACGGCTCGCTGATGAGTGGGGCCTTGAAGTTGGCGATGCCCCGTATTTCATGACGCTCTTTCCCCAGCCGTCCGGCACGTCGTACCGGGTGTTGGACGTGGGGGATTATCTAAGCCTCGTACTTCTGGATACAGGCCATTATGAGTCAGTAGAAGGTGCGCAAGCAACCTGGCTGGAGGCTGTGCTTGTGGAGCGGCAGTCCGTCTCCCACGTCTTCCCCGTGTACCACGTACCCGCGTATCCGTCAGTTCGTAGCGTTGATGGTACCACCAGCACAAAAGTGCGCGAGGCGTGGGTCCCGCTGTTCGAAGCCCACGGCGTGCGCACAGCTTTTGAGATGCACGACCACGCCTACAAGCGCACCGTACCGATTCGGGAAGGTGTGCGGCATCCCGACGGCGTCGTTTATATTGGAGATGGTGCCTGGGGCGTCTACACCCGTCCCGTCGGGCGTGATCACGCGACGCCTGCCTGGTACCTAAAACGGGGCGCCTCCGAGCGACACGTTATCCTGACTACGATCAGGGGATCGGATGCGCGCCATCTCGTCGTCAATGAGGATGGGGAAGTCATTGATGCGTATCCCGAGGAGTACCTGCAGGAGGCGGAGTATGATGAAAAGGTGTCCGTCAATCCAGCGCCAGTTATTCTCGGGCGCCCCAAACTGCAGTCGCTTCCCCGCAGGAGTATAGAGGTTGCTCCAGCGCTTCTGTCGGACTACACGGGCCACTATCGGATTGAAGGCAGCGACACACTTGATGTACACATTAGTCAGCATTCAGGCGGGGCACTAACGCTTGGCGTTCCAGAGCTGGGCTACTCAGACCTGGTGCTTTTCCCTCAGTCAGAGACTCACTTTTTTATCCAGCGCCTTGACGCCGAGTTTACGTTTCTCCGCAACGCCGCCGGTGCGGTGACGGGTGTGGAGATTCGCCACGATGGAGGGCTGGCAACGGCGAAGCGCGTGGACGAGTAGAGATACGAGCGTTCGCATCTCCGCTGTTATTCGACGAGGTATGGCCGTCTCGACAACCTCACTCTTGCCGATCAATCTGTAGCTGGGTCGTCTCGCGCTCGCGATCTCGGATGTAGGTGACTTCCACGGTATCGCCGGGGCGAAAATCGTAGAGCCGGGCTAGGTAATCGTTACGATTGCGGATATCGATGCCTTCCATCTCCACAATCACATCGTAGCGCTGTAGGCCGGACTCGTCCGCAGGCGAGCCACGTTCTACCTCGCTGATGAAGACACCACGCGGCCGGTCAAGTCCCAGCCCCTGGGCAATGCGGCGGTCTACATCCAGCAACTGAAGGCCCGTGTAGTAGGACCGATCCACTTGCCCATGTTCGCGGAGTTCGCCAAGGATGCGGGTAGCCCGGTGGGCGGGCACGGCAAAGCCAATGCCGACGTTTCCGTCGCCCGGGCCATAAATCGCGGTATTCACCCCGATCACTTCACCTTCGGCGTTCACGAGCGGCCCGCCGGAGTTGCCTCTGTTGATGGCAGCGTCGGTCTGGATCATGTCGCGGTAGACGCGGCCGTCGCGGCGGGTCTGCAGGTTGCGCCCTACCGCGCTCACGACACCGACCGTGACGGTTGGGTCGGCCGCTTCAAACAGTCCAAACGGGTTACCGAGTGCGATCACCCACTCTCCAGGGATGGGTGCGTAGTCGTCGGCGAAGGCGAGGTAGGGGAGGGCTTCATCCGTCTCGACCTTCAGCAGTGCCAGGTCGGAGGCGCGGTCGCTGCCCACGAGCTCGGCTTCCAACGAGCGCCCGTCGGGGAACTGCACCTCGATCTGTGTCGCATTCCCCACCACATGCTCGTTCGTTACCACGTAGCCGTCGGCCGACATGACAAAGCCGGATCCCAGGTTCTGCACTTCACGCTCCATGGTGCGCGGGCGCCGGTCGAAGAAGTATTCGAAGAACGGATCCCGGAAGAAGTCCGAAAACGGATCACGAACCTGCACGCGCCGGACTTCAAGCACGTTGACGCTCACCACAGCCGGCGAGGCAGCTTCCACCGCCTGCGTAATCGCATTCCGGCGGCTCTGCGCGATGTCATCCTGCACGGCCACCGTGTCGGCATGGAGCGCAATCGGTCGCTGCGGAGGTGTTTCGAACGAAGCATCCGCGGTCGCTTCCGTAGATGGACCGTCAAGGCTGCAACCCAGAATGAGCAGGAGAGCGAGGGGGAGGTGTAACCAGCGCATCATGGTGTGAGAGTTTGCACGAGACACAGATCGGTTTACTCTGCCGCATATCAACGACTGTGCCAGGGGTGGCGCTCCCGTCGGATTGGCAGTCGTTTTTTTGTGTGGGAGTGTGTGGGTCTGGGTGTATGGGGGTTTCCCGATCGGGTCGGTGTCTCACGTTCGAACCGAGTCGAGGAATCGATGAATGGAGGAAACGAAGATTAGTGCCAACCTTTCCTCTTGCGTCATTCTGAGCGAGCTTGCGAGCGAAGAGCCCGCCCTCGACTCCGATCGGGGGATCTCTTTCCAGGTGGCAACCACCGCGATAACGGCGAAAGGCCATTATTGAATGGGGGTGGCGCTCTCCTCGTTAAACGTTCAACGTGACACGTTCAACGAGAAAGCCCTCGTTTCCTCCTTTCTTCGATTCTTCGTTTCGAGCACAAGAACCCCCCACACCCCCAAACCTCAGAGCCGTCACGCGATCGCCCAGCCCGAGATGTGCGGCTGGACCAGGTTAAACCGTGTGCCGATGGAGCGGTGGGTGATGTCCACCTCAGAGAAGCCTGCGTTCTGGATGTTCTCGTGGGTGCGGCGTTGGAGGTGGCAGCCGTCGGCGCAGTAGCACCAGAGCGGTTGAATAGCGCGCTGCGTGGCATGGAGCCAGCGCCCATCTTCGGCGGCAACGTGTTCGATGAAAACGAAGCGCCCTCCGGGGCGGAGTACGCGGCGGATCTCGTCCAGCGACCGCTCCACGCTGTCCACCGAACAGAGCACCAGCGTGCTGATGACCGCGTCCACAGTACGGTCAGCTACAGGAAGCTCCTCCGCCACAGCTTCGTGCGTTGCGATCTCGAACCGCCCACTGGCCTCCTGTTTCTCGATATAGCCGTGGAAATGCGGGTTGGGTTCAACGCCGATCCAGCGGTCGACCGCGTCCGGAAGGTACTGGAGGTTCAGCCCGCTCCCCGGCCCGATCTCCAGTACGGTGCCGGCCAGCGGCGCGAAGAGCTCCCGCTTTAGATCGCCGTAGAGGCGGTGCTGGGCGCCGTCGGCGTGGGCAAGGAGTGTGGCGAAAAGGCGGCGGTACATTCACTGACGGGATGTAAGTGCGGGGCTGAACTCTAGTTTACCCCAGCGTCCGGTTTAGGTTGAATGCGGTGCTGATGAGTGCCAGGTGGGTGAAGGCCTGCGGAAAGTTGCCGAGCGCTTCCCCGTGGAGGCCGGTTTGTTCGGCGTAAAGTCCTACGTGGTTTGCGTATCCGAGCATCTGCTCGA